>JADZFP010000532.1 GCA_020849825.1 Saprospiraceae bacterium | reverse complement strand
CGAGAACTCTTATCTCAAAGACTTGCTCGTGGGGCTGATCGACGAATACATCACCACCTACAAAAAGGATAAAGGCCTGGACCTGTAACCCCGGACCAGAAGCAACCCGCGAATAAGCCCCGACATCCGGCATTGTTAACCCGAACAGCACTTCGAGATTTGCTTTCCTACTACGATTTCAGGCCTTGTTACCAAACAAACGACCAACCGCCGCGTGAACTGACTGCGGAGGAGCGCAGGGCTTGTCTGGAAAGACTCTTTCGCCTGTTCTACAATCAGGCCATTCACCCCGAACTGCTCAACCTCGAACACCGCCGGCAACGCCTCGTTCGCCTGATTTCACTTTCGGTGCTGCTTTTGGCCACCGTAATCGCCCTGCAAATCTTCATCGGCATTTTTGTCGTAACCCTGGTCCTGTTTATTCCGGTTGCGCTCTGGATCGCCTATCTCGTGTTCCGGGTGCAGGTCTATTTTCAGGAATTCAAACCCCGTATCGTTGGGCTGATCCTGGATTTTATCGACAACGACCTGAACTACAAAGACCTGCAGTACAAGGCCAAAGGTTTTATTCCAAAGTCAAAATTCCTGTCGAGTAAAATTTTTACCACGGCCGACGATTACGCCGGCGAAGACCTCATCACCGGACAGGTGCGGGAAATGCCTTTTGAACTCTGCGAATTGCGGGTCCGCGAGTTTTCTCCTGCCCGCAACCGGCTCGACCGGGTGTTCGTGGGCCTGTTTCTGGCCGGCGATTTTCACCGGATCGACATGCACGGCGAATTGCTGCTGCTCCCCGACGAGTACCGCAAATACCTGACCCGCAGCGAACGCGCGTTCCACCTGGGCGGCGGCCGGCGGGTAAGCGGCCACCTGCTGCCCGAGTTTGAAGTCTGGTTCGACACCTATGCCACGCCCGACCTGCGGGTGCGCGACGTGATCTCGCACGAACTGCAACACGCCATACTCGAATTCCGCAATCGGTACCAGCAACTGAACCGGCAAAAAGAAATCTACCTCTCCATCATCGGCGATAATATCTTCATCGCGTTGTCGCAAGACAAGAATCTGCTCGAACCCTCGCTCTGGAGCAACACGGTCAGTTTCGAAACCGTCCGTGAAATGTATCAGGATATTACCATGGTGCTCGACCTGGTGAAAGCGGTAGATGTGATGAATTGAGGCTAGATTCCCGCCTCCAATACCCAAAATCAGCTCCCTTCATGTTCGTAGTCATCGCCTGCCAGCGCGGGTTGGGCTTGTTTTGTCGGAACAGAACACTCAACCAGAATCTTATTAAACGACACCAACTCATGATCAAAGAAGTAAGCGGAGATATCCTGTTGTCAAAAGCGGATGCTATCGTACACGGCGTTGCGCCGTTCGACCATTTTGATAGCGGCCTGGCGCTCAGCCTGCGCGAACAATGGCCCTCTCTTTTCAAAGATTTCAAACACTATTGCCACCAGTTCAACCCCAAACCGGGCAGCGCCTGGATATGGAGCGGCGCCGAAGGCCCCAGAGTCGTCAACCTGCTCACCCAGGACCCCTCCGAAAACAAGGGCCATAGCGGGCACCCCGGCCGCGCCACCATCTCCAACGTGACCCACGCCTTGCACGAACTGAAAAAAATGATCGCCAAGGAACACCTTCGCAGCGTAGCCATCACCCGCCTGGCAACCGGCGTCGGAGGCCTCGACTGGGAAGAAGTCAAGTCCGTACTGTACAAACAACTGGCTGACGTAGAGGCTGATGTGTACGTATATGTCTCGTACGTGAAAAATCAGGTGGCCAAGGAATCAGCATGATGCCTCGCATGTTTGTTTCCCGCGGATAAACGCTGATTTTTTCGCAGATTTACACTGTTTTCGACTCGATTCAATTGACGCGAAATCTGCCGGAATCTGAGAAAAAATCAGCGTTTATCCGCGGGAAACAAATACGCCCCACGCCTCAAATCCTCGCATCCTCGAATCCTCGCATCCTCAATAGTTACCAACTCCACCGCGCGCCCAAAAAACCTCTCCTCCCCTGCATAGGCGCGTAGCTGTACGCCGTGTCGAAGGTGTACCCATTGGGGTTGCCGACCGGATCGTCGACTGTTTTATCAAACGGATCAAAAGGCCGCATCAAAGGGTCGCGCGGCAAAAAATCGAGCAGGTTTTTGACGCCGGCGTATAGTTCCAGCCGCCCGAATCGCCGCGACAACTGCACGTTTTGCAAACTGAACCAGGGCGAACGATCGGGCCGAAAATCGTTGGGCAATACCGGCAGGGCCATTGGCGAAGTCAGCGCACCGGTGTAATCAACTGCCAGTTTGAGCCCCGGAATGGTATACGATACCGACCAGGTAGCCGAAAAGGGCGGCGCATGTACCTGCGGATTGCGTTGCCCGCCCTCTTCCGTAAATACTTCCATCCAGGTAAAACCAGCCATGATTTTCAGTCCGTTGGTAAAATTCCAGTCGGTATTGAGCGTCAGCCCGCGCGACACGGCAAAACCGTCGAGATTGTCGAAAATTACCCAATCGGGGTTAGTGTTGTAATCGGCCAGTATCCGGTTGAAAAAGTGTGTGTAAAACAAGGTGGCGTCCAGCCCGACAAATCCGAAATCAGGAACAAACTGGGTGACATAGTTCAGCTTGGCGTTCCATGAGCGCTCGGGCCGCAGGTTTTCGGCCAGCACCACCCGGCGCGAGCCGGT
>JADZFP010000531.1 GCA_020849825.1 Saprospiraceae bacterium | reverse complement strand
TATCTAAAAATAAACTTTCGTCGGTTTGGCTAACCTTGTGGCAAGCATACGCAGCAAGAACGAACACAAAAAACAGAGAATAAATTTTTTTGAGCATTGGAAAAAATTAGCGTGTGAAAAGGAAAAATTAAGATGTTGTAAAAATGCTCTAGAAAGATCAACCGGCTAAAAATTTAACATGTTTTTCGATATAAATCTGAATAAGCCCTGAGGTTCCCCCCTCCACAAAACCTCCAAACTCGTACTTTTGCGCGCCGTTTTTCCGGCGGGTTAAGTGCAGGAAGGCGACAGGGCGCTAACCATCGAACGGTTTGTACGTGCCGCGCGCCCAGGGCGTGAAATGCATTCGCCTGGAATTAAGCAATGATATCGTCGCAGTGCTTTCACTTAAGAAGCGAAAAATGAGACGGAAGAAAAGCCAGGTTTAACAAGATGTTATCAAACCTTTTCACCATTTCTTCGTCTGAAAGCCGTGTAGAAAAACGCTGCCCCCAGCTTCTGTTTTGTGAAATCGGGCAATCTTTGCACATCCTTTTGACGCAGTACTATTTTTCACAATTTGCAAACCATGAAAAAAACGCTTTTTGCTCTTCTAACCCTCCTGTTTGCCGCCAGCTTCGCGACGGCCCAGGATGAAGGCGCCAAACTGGCCAAATCGGCCGGAAAACTTTTGACCCGTTACTACCAGGATCAGAGCAGCAACGACGCCAGCCTGAAAGAAGCCAAGGAAAAGATCGATCAGGCCGTTCAAATGCCCGATGCCCAGGGGCTTTATACCGCCTGGTATACCCGCGGCGAAGTGTACAGCGCTATTATTCAAAAAGAAGCAGCCATGAAGGTGCTCAATCCGCAGGCTGCATTCTCCGGCGATAACGACGCGCTTGTCTCCTTCGAGTCGTACAACAAAGCTTTCGAGCTGGCGACAAAAAAATATGAAAAAAGCGACGCTATCAAGGGTGTCGGCACGGTTTACGCCTATATGGTCGACATTGGCGTAGCCAAATACGAAGCCGGCCAGTACGAAAAAGCATTCCTGTCGTTTCAGGGCTCCCTCAAAGCCCACGACCTGTTGAAAGCCAACAATCAAAAAAGCATTTTTGACGAAAAGGAACGCTACAACAATCAATTGTACATCACGGCGCTTTCTGCCTGGCAGGCCCAGCGCTGCGCCGATGCCATTCCGCTGTTCAAAAAACTGATCGAAGCCGGCACCGACCAGCCGACAGCCTACGAAGGTTTGTACACCTGCACGCTGGAAAGCGGCGACGAGGCCGGCGCCCAGGCTGTTCTAAATGAAGGCCGCAAAAAATTCCCCGAAGATTCGGGCCTGCTGTTTGCCGAAATCAACGCCTATCTCAAAGCGGGCAAACTCGACGAACTTACCGATCGCCTCAAAACTGCCATCGCCAAAGAGCCGAACAACGTCGGCCTCTACGTAACCCTCGGCAACGTGTACGACAACTTGTACCAGCGCGAACTGCAGGCGAAAAACGACGCCAAGGCCAATGAATACTTCGAGCAGGCAAAGAAATACTACACGCAAGGCGTTGAAAAAGACCCGAAAAACGTAGACGCCGTTTACTCGCTCGGCGCCTTGTACTACAACAAAGCCGCAATCCGCACGCAGGAACTCAACGCCATGCCCGAAGACTTCTCGGCAGCCGGCATCAAGAAATACGACGCCATCAAGAACGAGATCAACACGCTGTTCGACCAGGCCCTCCCCTACTTCCAGAAAGCCGAGAGCCTCGACGCCAACGATCTGAACACCTTGATCGCTCTGAACGAAATCTACGCCCGCAAAGAAGACGAAACCCTTTCGCCCGAGTTTAAAAAGCGACTCGACACGGTTAAAGGCGGCGGCAAAAACACCAAATCCTATTTTAAAAACTGATTCAATGACCGAAGGGATTCATTCGGTTTGAATCGGGTTGGCCGTCGCGGGTATATTACCTGCGACGGCCATTTTTTCCCCCAAGGCTGAAGCCTTGGGCTGATAGAAGCCTTGGGCTGATAGATGCCTTGGGCTGATAGATGCCTTGGGCTGATAATTGCCTGTCACTTTACCATGCAACCGCGTTTTTCAATCATAACGATCAATTACAACGGCGCTGCCCTGCTGGAAGGCACCATGGAAAGCGTACGCCGGCAAAGTTACCCGCACATCGAATACTGGGTAATCGACGGCGGCTCTACGGATACCTCGGTAGAAATTATCAAACGATTTGCCGAACAGATGCCCAATCTGCGCTGGATTTCGGAACGTGACCGCGGGCTGTACGACGCCATGAACAAAGGGCTGCGCCTGGCAACAGGCGATTTTGTCTGGTTTCTCAACGGCGGCGATCACCTGCACGCGCCGGATACCGTGGAAAAACTGGCGGCCATGGCCGGGCCTCAAACCGGTGTGTTGTACGGAGAAACACTGTTGGTCGACGATAACAGACGTCCAGCCGGCGTCATGAGCGAACTGAGCACCCGTGCACTGCCCCAACAACTCCGCTGGCGCGATTACCTGGGCGGAATGCTGGTCGTACACCAGTCGTTTGTCGCGCGGCGTGGCCTGGCGCCGGAGTACCTCGTGGGTAACCACTGCGCCGATTACGACTGGTGCATCAAAATACTGAAACAAAGCACAGAAAACATCCATTCCGGTTTGATCCTGAGCGATTACCTCATGGGCGGCATGTCGAAACAAAGGCATCGCCAGAGCTTACGGGACCGGTTCGAGGTCATGCGGGAACATTTCGGGTTGGCGGCCACGTTATGGGCCCACGTACGTATCGTTTTCCGGGCTATCTTGCACCGATTTCGACGTATGGGAAAACCCCAATACTGAAGCCCGTTATGAACACCGATCTCCTGAAATCCGAACTTGAATACCGCACTTCCCGATCGGGTGGCAAAGGTGGTCAAAGCGTCAACAAACTGGAAACCAAGGTTGAAGCGCGTTTTAACGTCGCCGAATCGAATGCCTTGAGCGAAACGGAAAAAACCCTTGTACTGGAAAAACTCGCCCATCTGATTTCTTCCGAAGGCATTTTGAGCATTACCAACCAGACCGCCCGCTCCCAGCTCGCCAACAAAGACCTGGCCACCGCCAAACTGATCGCGCGCATTGAAAAAGCCCTTCGTCCGCGAAAAAAACGCCGCCCGACCGCCATTCCGGAAGAAGTCAAACAAGCCAGAGCAGAAGAAAAACGCCGGCGTTCGGCCATCAAGGCCAACCGCAGAGGAGATTGGGAGCAGTAGCGAAGCAGTCCGGCTTCTTTTTATACATTTACCCCGCCTTCGGTCCGACCCATTTTGTACGATCCTTAAACAGAAAACATGCTATGCGTAAAAAACTCCCCCTCCTGTTTTTTCCCCTGTTTTTCCTGTTCCAACACCTCTCAGCCCAAAACGGCACCCTGCAAGGCGTAGTGACCGACGCTGCGAATGGCGAACCGCTCATCGGGGCCACCGTAAAAGCCGGCGGCACCGGCGCCTCCACCGACGAAACCGGCGCGTTTACGCTCAGCCTGCCTGCCGGAAATTATGAAGTTGAATTTCTGTACACCGGATTTGAATCGCGCCGACAGACCGTAAGGCTGGTCGCCGGACAAACAACCACCCTTGAAGTTACGCTGGGCGACGCCAACAACCTGCTCCAGCAAGCCACAGTAACTTCCGGCAAATTTGAAAAGCCGCTTGGCGAGGTCACCGTGTCGCTCGATGTTTTGAAACCCCGCCTGATCCAGAACACCAACACGGTAGCCATCGACAACGTGCTTGGAAAGGTACCGGGCGTCAGTATCATCGACGGACAGGCGAGCATCCGAGGCGGCGCCGGGTTCTCCTATGGCGCCGGCACCCGAGTCTTGCTGCTCATGGACGATATGCCCGCCCTGCAGGTCGATGCCGGCTTTCCCAACTGGGGCGATTTCCCGGTCGAAAACATCAGCCAGGTAGAAGTGCTCAAAGGCGCCGCTTCGGCCCTTTACGGCTCTTCAGCCATGAACGGCATCATCAACCTGCGCACGGGCTATGCCCGCGACGAGCCGGAAACAGAGGTGGCCGTATTCGGCAAAGTCTGGGGCACTCCCAGAGACGAAAACAAAAAATGGTGGGGACGCGATACGTCTTCCATCGCCCTGCCGATCGAAACGGGTTTCAGCTTCAATCACAAGCGCAAAGCCGGTCGCTGGGACTTTGTCCTGGGTGGTTTCGGGCTTTACCGCGACAGTTACAACCGCGACACGTACAGCCGCTACGGCCGCATTACGCCCAACGTTCGCTACCGGGTCAACGACCGGCTTACCCTGGGCCTGAATACCAACATTAACTTCGGACGCAGCGGCAGTTTCTTTATTTGGGCCAACGACAGCCTCGGCGCATACCAGGCTGGTCTCGGCTCCGCTTCCAGCTCCAACGGCCGCCTTCGCTTCACCATCGATCCCTCCCTCCAGTATTTCG
>JADZFP010000530.1 GCA_020849825.1 Saprospiraceae bacterium | reverse complement strand
GGAAATCGAATACTTCTTTATTCTTGTCGAGGGCCGCGGCCATGTCCTTGGCGGCGCCCACTTCGGCGGTGATCAGGTGGTCGCAGTGCACGGTGCTCGGCACAGCCACTTTTTTGCGGCCGCAGGTCATGAACTGTAGCAGGGCCATCTGGGCGGTGGCGTCCTGCATGGCCACGCGGTCTACCTGGAAAAACACGTAGTCGGAGCCGCGTTTGTATTCCTGCAGCGGACTGTCTTCGTGCAGGTGGGCGTACAGGATTTTTTCGGAAAGCGTTAGGGGGCGTTTCAGTTTGGCCTTGGCGGCATCCACGCGGGTCGGGTAGTTTTTATAAAACTCCCGGATCATTTTCAGGTCAAAAATCATGGTGATAAAACGGTAGACGGTTGACGATGGGCGGTTGATTGGGTTTATTTGGCGACCGTTGAGACAACAGGCTGCCACCGGGCCGCAAAGTTAAAAATTAAGGAGGAAACAACCTGTATAAGAAAAAATTTGATTCCGCATCTTTTGTATTCTGATTAAAGCCTTATCTCATGAGCAGTTAAAACCCGGCAAATAAAAAGGGAGTCTGAAAGAGTTCCGATCCCTATGTTCAAAAATGCGCCTAATTTTGTAGCGTTAACATTCACGGTTTAAAAACATATCGCATGAAAACCAAATTCCGATTCTACGCCTGTGCCGTATTTGCCCTTGCACTTGTCGCCTCCTGTAAAGAG
Organism: Saprospiraceae bacterium; assembly: GCA_020849825.1. Taxonomy (GTDB): domain Bacteria; phylum Bacteroidota; class Bacteroidia; order Chitinophagales; family Saprospiraceae; genus M3007. Next base: position 2,521 of record JADZFP010000530.1, on the reverse strand, counting down.
GATGAAAACCCTAAAGTGGAAGAAAGCCCGTTTTTCATATTTTTTGACCAGCCGGCCATTACGATCGACACTACTCCCGTGGCGGCAAGCTCCTGGGAATACGGCTTCGTTTTCAATCCGCTGGCCGATGGCAAAATCACCAAACTGGGGGTTAAGCTGCCGGTAGCCGGCGATTTCACGGTAAGACTCTGGGATCTTTCCGGCGTCACTCCGGTTGTGCTGCGCGATCAGAAGATCACTTCGGCAACCGTTCATGTCCCGGCATTTGTGGATATTTCGCCCGTTTCCGTGCCCAAAAACGCGCAATTGGGCATTTCCATACTGGCCAACTCCTTCTACCGGCTGCAAAAAAAGGATGCTTCCGCTTTCGCTTTCCCCGTCGTGGTGGACAATATCAGCATTCTTTCTTTTAACGAAGTAATGCGCGATTCGAGCCTCATGACCTTCCCTCAAACGCCCAATACCACGCGGGTGGCGCCCTGCGTAAACGTCGTTTTTGTCGCTGACTAAAGGCCCGTCGTTCCATGAAAACAGCCGGCGGCATCATATTTTTTATCGGAATCAGCATAGCCGTCGCACAGGCACAATCGCGACCCCTGGACTCGTTGGCCCGGTTGGAAAAAACCTACCTTACGGAAGACAGCGTGCGGGCAAAACTGCTCACCGACCTCGCCCGCGGTTTTTACAGCGTCAACCCGGTCAAAGGGTTGGAATATGCCGACAAAGCCATCGCTTTGGGCGAAAAGTTGAGTGATAAAAAATTTTTGGCCGGCGCTTATAGCGCAAAAGGAACGAATAAAATGGTACAGGCCGATTACGCCACCGCCCTGGATTTTTATCAGAAAGCCCTGGCCATCAATGCGCGTACCGGGAACAAACAGGGCATTGCGAACAATTACAACAATATCGGCCTGATCTATTATTCCGTTTTTGATTATCCGAAGGCGCTGGATTATTATCAAAAAACACTGGCATTGAACGAACAAACCGGCAACAAGGCCGGCATCACCAACGCACTCGGCAATATTGGCAATATCCACAACGAATTGCGCGACTATCCGAAGGCTATTGAATTTTATCAAAAAGCCCTCGACCTCTGTGAAAAAACGGGGAACACACAGGCCCTGTCGGGTATTTTGGTCAATATCGGCAACGTCTACACCCAATTGGCCGATTACCCCAAAGCACTGGAATACAAACAAAAAGCCCTGGCAATCAGCGAAAAACAAGGCAACAAAGCCCGGATCGCCAACAATTTGGGTAATATCGGTAACGTATATATCAAAATGACCGATTATCCCAAAGCGCTGGAATACCACCGGCGGGCCCTGGAAATCAGTGAAAGCATCCAGGATAAACACAATATGGCCGCCAGCCTGGCCGGTATCAGCGCCGTTTATCAACTGCAGAAAAAATATACGTTGGCCGCAGAATTTGCGCAAAAAGCCCGGGAACTGGCCAGGAGCATTAGTCAGCTGAGCACCGAAAGTCAGGCGCTGGAACAACTAAGTCAGATATACGAATCCACGAACCAATATGACAGCGCCTACCTGACCTTTCGCCTGTTCATTCAGCTGCGCGACAGCATCGATAACGTGGAAGTGCAAAAACAGATCACCCGCAAGACCCTGCAATACGAGTTCAATAAAACCGAGGATTCCCTCAAACGCCGGCAATTACTCACCGACGCCAAACTCAACGAACAAATCCTGCTCGCCGCCAAACAGCAACAGGAACTCGTCCTCAAACAGAACGCCATCGACCTGGCCAACAAGGAACGCAGCCTGCAACACCTGGCTTTCTTAAAAACCCAGGCCGAACTGCATTCCGCCCAAAGCGAAAACAAGGTAAAAGCCGAACAACTGGCACGTTCGGAAAATGAAAAAAAACTCCAGGCTACACAGGTGAACCTGCAACAAACCCAACTCGAACTGAAAGACAAAGCCTTGCAGGCTCAAAAAACCCAACGTAATTTTTACCTGGCCGGCCTTGCCCTGCTGGCCCTGCTTTCCTTTTTTATTTTCCGGAACTACAAAAACCAGCAGAAATCAAACGATATCATCAGCCTGGAAAAACAGAAATCGGACGACCTGCTGCTCAATATTTTACCCAGGGAAGTGGCCGACGAACTGAAAGAAAAAGGCCGGGCGCTTGCAAAACAATACGACGAAGTGACCGTGCTTTTCACTGATTTTGTGGATTTCACCGTCATTGCCGAAAACCGAACGCCCCAGGAACTGGTCAACGAGCTGCACGAATGTTTCAAAACCTTCGACGAGATCATCGAACGGCACGGCCTGGAAAAGATCAAAACCATCGGCGATGCGTACATGGCCGTTTCCGGCCTGCCCCTGCCCGACGCCCTGCACGCCCGCAAAGCCGCCCTGGCCGCCCTGGATATTCAACAGTATATCAAACAACGGCAGCGCACCCAACCGGACGGATTCGATATCCGGATCGGCCTGCACAGCGGGCCCGTAGTGGCCGGTATCGTCGGCGTGAAAAAATTTGCCTACGACAT
>JADZFP010000529.1 GCA_020849825.1 Saprospiraceae bacterium | reverse complement strand
TTCCTGTTCGTCGAGACCGAATTTGGTCTCCTCGGCAGCGATATAGAACTGAAGCAGACAGTCGATCACGCGGTTGTTTTTTTGCGCTTGCTTATCAATCTCCTGCAACAAACGCAGGCTGTCGACCGCGTGAATCATACGGACAAATGGCGCGATTAACCTGACCTTGTTGGTTTGCAGATGACCGATAAGATGCCACTCGATGTCTTTGGGCAGCACCTGGTATTTGGCCTGCATCTCCTGTGGGCGATTTTCTCCGAATATGCGTTGACCCTGATGGTAAAGGTCCATTATCCGCTCCGGCGGATGGGTTTTGGACACCGCGACCAGGGTAGCCTGTCGGGCGAGCAATTGGGTTTGCAACTGGGCGAGCATGTTTCGGCAGGTTCGACTTGTGCGGCAAACATACAGAATTGTCCGGCGGCGGTCGGCACAAAACACGCAATGGCGCGATGTGAGCATAAATTGAAGTACCTTAGAGCCCGCATTTTTTATAAGTTTCCACTCTTTCAGATCACTCGCCTCCCCCGCTGCATCCTTCATGATGTTTCGCTTCGTTCGCACTGCTTTTTTTACCGCGCTTTTGAGCGTTCTCTTTCAAGTAGCCAACGCCCAACCCTGCCCCACCCTCAACCAGACGGCGACCCTCAATTCGCCCGACTGCGCGGCAGGCTTGACACCGTGCACAGTTTGTCCGGGCGACCAGATTACGCTCACTGCTACCGGCAGCGGGTTACAACCTGGTTCCTGCGTCAACTGGTACTACGGGACGACCAACAACTTCAATCCTTACAACGGCGAAGGCACTTTGCTTGGCTGCTCTATGATCGAATCAACGCCGCCGAATCCCTGCGCCGGCGGTTGTCCGCTGACGCTGGGATTGGTTGTCAATGCCTGCGGCACGGAGGAAAACAACGAGTTTATGGCCATCCTTTCAGGCGGCGGTTTCTACGTCGACGATCTGAGCGTCGACTTTGACGGTTCGGGCTCCGACATCGGCTCGGATTGCGGCTGGCAGCAACCTTCGGCCAACACCATTGCGAGCATTCAGACGTTTTGCCCGAACGGAACGGTCATCGGCGTTGGCCCCGGCCAATCGGTGCCGGGCGGTGTTCCGGTCATGATTTTTCCGAGCGCCAGTTTCGACTTCAATTACAATTTCGGCGGGCTTTGCCCTTTGTCGCCGGTCATTTACGTCATGCAAAGTTCGTGCAGCCCCGGCAGCGACGTATTCCCCCAAAGCGGCGGCAGTATCAGCACCACGGTCAGCATCAGCTGCGGTTGCAGCGACAATACGACCTACAACACCAGCAACCTGGTCGGGGGCGACGGCGCCTTTGTGACCGATGCAGGTTTCCCGACGTTTTACGGCAATGCCGGCTGTGGTTTCCCCAACTTTCCCGGCGGCGGAGGCGGTGGTGGCGGCACCCCGCCGATTCAGGTTTTACCCTTCACTTTTACCGTGACGGATGACATGTGCAACGGCGGGCCCTACTACGTCGTGGGTATTGTCGAGCCATTACCCGACAACTGCAGCCAGCCCTTTACCAATTACATGGGCTTCAACGTACCCTGTCCGATGCCCGAACTTTCTCCGGCCGATTTGTGCCAGAACAGCGGTTTGTACAATTTGAGCCAATTGGTCACACCGCCCGGCCTGCAGGGTACGTGGTCGGGCCCAGGGGTTACCGGTACCAACTTCAACCCGGTCGGTCAACTGGGCGCGATCGAACTGACTTTTACGCCAAACGGCACGTGTACGACGCCGGCAAGCACCACGCTCAATGTTTTTGAGGCACCGACGGCCAGTTTTGAGCCCCTTCAACCGGTTTGTGCAGGCCAAAGCACCAATATGACCATCAATTTCACCGGTGCGGCGCCCTGGAACTTCAACCTTTTTGCCAACGGGCAGCCCTTGGGGAACTACACGGCCGATAATTCGCCGTTTACCATCAGTGTGAGCCCGACGGGACCGACCAACTATGTGCTGAGCAGCCTGAGCGACCTCAATTGCAACGGCCCCAATGCCTTCACCTCGGTCACCGTAGTCGCGCCGCCAACCGGTATACTCTCGCTGGCCGGTTCCGGCAACCTCTGCTCAGGTCAATCGACCCAGTTGTCGATCAATTTCAACAACGGCAGCACACCCTATACCTACCAACTGGCGGCCAACAACGTGCCAGGCAGTATCCAAACCGCCAACACCGATCCTTTTACCGTCACCGTAACTCCGTCCGTACCAACCACCTATACCCTCGTTCAGGTGGGCTCCAGCGGCTGTACAAGCACCGGAACCGGCAGCGCACAGGTTGCGGTATTGCCCGGCGCCGGGGCGAGCATCCCGACCGATACCCTGCCCTATTGCAACGGCCAGACGGTCAACGTACCGGTAACTTTTACCGGCGCCGGCCCCTACCAATTGTTTTACACAATCAATGGCGTGTTGCAGCCGGTAGTTACGGTACCCGATTCTATAAAAAATTACAACCTGCCCATCGTTCCGCCAACCGATACGACCATCATCCGGCTCGACAGCCTGCACAACAACGATTGCGAGGGCACAGTGAGCGGCATTTTGACTTTTATCGAAACCCCGCCGCCCACGGCTGCGCTGAGCAGCGGCGGCGCGATTCTGTGCGGCCCGGGCAGCGTTGATCTGACGATCAATTTTACCGGAACCGGCCCCTTTATTTTTAATGCCACCGCCAATGGTAGCCCGCTCGGGACCGATACCGCGACAACCAATCCGTTCATCTGGAATGTACCGGTTCTGGCCACCACCACATTCGCGCTCACCTCGGTGAGCGCCAACGGATGCGCCGGACAAGCCGGCGGGCAAGCGCAGGTAGAGGTGGAAACGCCTGTAACGGCAACAATCTCCGGAGGCGGGCAGACCTGCACCAATGGCTCCGACAGCCTCGACGTGCTGGTTACGTTTACCGGCGACGGGCCATACACTTTTATATTAACCATCAATAACGTGGCGCAACCTTCCGTCACAACCACGTCCAATCCTTATATTTTTAAGGTAAAACCCAATATCGGCACCTTCTACGTGTTGCAAAGTGTGAGCAACAGCAATTGTCCGGGCACGGTGAGCGGCCTGGCCACGGTGTTTGTGTTCACGCCGCCAACCGCCGATATGCTCGGCGATGCGACATTCTGCGACTCCGCTCAAACGGAGGTCATTATCGACTTTACCGGAACGGGTCCCTTTTCGGTCGTATGGTCGCAGGACGGGGCTGTACAGCCACAAATCACGACGTTCGACGATCCGTTCATTATTCCGGTTTCGACCAATACGACCACGTTTTTTGAATTATTAAGCGTCGAATCGCCCGGCTGTATCGGCGACCCGGACGGCACGGCGGAGATCACGATCAATTATGCGCCGTCGTTCGCCAACCTCGATTTCAATTGCAACCCCGTTCAGAACAATTATACCGTCACATTCGATGTGATCGGGGCCACACTACCGCTGACACTGGTATCGGGCAGCGGCAGTTTTACGGGTGCTCAATTTACCAGTACACCGATTTCGCAGGCACTGGGTTACAACTTCGTTTTCCGTGATGCCAACAACTGCGGCAATGTAACGGTAAGCGGCGTGGCAGGCTGCAATTGCATCAGCGATGCCGGCGACATGAGCCTGACGCCTCCCGTTGAAGTGTGTGCGTTTCAAACGGCGACGGCAATCCATCTGGGTGGTGAAGTACTCGATGGCGACGACTCCTTGCGCTTTATTCTGCATTCCAACTCAGCCACGCCGATAGGGACCATTTACGGCTGGAATACAGCCCCGGTCTTCGGTTTAGTTCCGCCCATGCAGACAGGCACGACGTATTATATTTCCGCCATTGCGGGCAATTTGCTGCCCGATGGCACCATCGACCTGAACGACCCCTGCCTTTCGGTCGCGCAAGGGACGCCGGTCGTATTCAATGCCCCGCCGACCGCCACGATCGATACGATCGCGCAAATTTGTGCGGGAGAGAGTTTTGATCTGCCGGTCGATCTGAGCGGGATTGCGCCATTCACCCTGGAATACGCGCTCGACGGCATACCACAGCCGGTTATTAATAACATCGGTACGAACCCTTACGTCCTGACGCTTCAACCTGCCGACAGCGTTGAGGTTAGTATCGTGACGATCAGCGATCAGCGTTGCACCGTATCCGGCAGCAGTCTGGCACAAATCGCGGTCAGCCCATTGCCTCAGATCAACAATGTAACGACGAACTGCGATTTTGATAATAATACCTACACCGTCAGTTTCGACCTTACCGGTACGCCGCCTTTTGTGATCAATGGCGTGGCAGGTTTTATTTTTGGCAACCAGTTTACGAGTATACCGATCTCCAGCACCACGCCGGCTTTCAACATTACCCTCGAAGACGCGCTGGATTGCGGACAGGCCAATTACACCGGCACTGCCAACTGTTCCTGTCAGACCAATGCAGGCACCATGGACGGCGCCCTTGTGGAAGCCTGTGCCGGAAGTGTACTAAGTGCCCTGCACAACGGCGACCAGTTTTTGCAGGCCAACGACGCCCTGGAATTCGTTTTGCACACCAGTCCGGGTTTCCCGCTGGGCACAATTCTGGCCACCAATACCACACCGAGCTTCGCATTCCAGCCCGGAGTGACCCAACCGGGCACGACTTATTACGTCACCGCGATCGCCGGAAACAATGCCGGAAACGGAACGCCCGACCCCAACGATCCCTGTTATGCACTTTCCAACAGCGCCCCGGTGCGCTGGAAAATTGCGCCAGGCGGGGTGCTGTCGGGTAGTTTTGATATTTGTCCGGGAGAAGCGCATGACCTAAGCCTGAATTTTACCGGTACCGCGCCATTCACCTATTCCTACACCATCAATGGCGCAGCCAATTCAGGTACTTCTACCCAAAATACATCCAGTATCGCTACGCAGGTTACAAGTACTACAGTTTACATACTGACCGCGGTTGCCGACTCGGCAGGCTGTGCGGGTTCGGTGAGCGGTCAGGTTACGGTAACAGTGCATCCTACGCCCGAAATCGTCAATTTCGACCTCAATTGCTCGCCAGA
>JADZFP010000528.1 GCA_020849825.1 Saprospiraceae bacterium | reverse complement strand
GGGTGTGTTCAGATTTTTGTGTCAGGGTCGATAATTTCAACGATCAATCGGGGTTAAGCGACCATTTTTAGGCCAGATGCCCCTCAAAAACCCCGGGGTCGCCCGGCCCAACAATGAGAACGGCGGGCAGGACAACGCACTAGCCTGCCACCTTCTCCCAAAAACTACCCACCTTGCACGACGAAACGGGAAGCCTGGTATATTAAGGAGTGGTTCCGGCAGCCGAAACGAACGTAGAGATCGGCCTTTATGCCTTGCCCGCCGGACTGTATTGGCTGGATGCGCGCAAAGAAGTACTGATCCAACGCTAAATTCCCCCAACGTCCGACGCAATTTGGTTATTTTTGCAACGGAAGTTCGATACCCGTTCCGGGCACACCCAACGGCTTGCTGTCCATGCTGCCAAACGGCCTGTCCGCAGCCCCAGCCCCGAGTACCCGGGGGCATGGCGCCAAACAATAACTCTAATGAATTTGCAAAAAAATTGAAGCGCCATTGCCAGAGCAACTGTCAATTTGGTATAAAAAGTAAAACATGGAATTGATAAATAAACATCGAAAGGAGTTGACTGCGGCTTGCTCAGCCAATAATGTCGACGAACTTTACGCTTTTGGTTCTGTCCTCACAGACAAGTTTGATGCTGAAAGCGATATTGATTTTATTGTTTCAATTTTGTCTACTGACCCGATTGAATATGCAGAAAGCTATTTTGAACTAAAATTCGAGTTAGAAAGGATATTCAAGCGTAAGATTGATTTGCTGGAACAAAAGGCCATTAAGAATAAGGTCTTTGAGAATTTGGTCAATAAGCAAAAAATGCTCGTGTATGCAAGACGAAATCAAAGTGTGGCTTGAAGATATTGAAAAAGCCATAAACGAAATAAACGAGTTCCTGCCCGAACCTAGAAATTTCCTTGAATTTGAAAAAGATTTAAAGACAAAGCGAGCAGTAGAACGAAACATTGAGATAATTGGCGAAGCCATGAACCGAATTTTAAGTATAGAGCCCAATATTGAAATCAGTGGTTCAAGGAAAATTGTAGATACTCGAAACCGAATTATTCACGGTTACGATTCGGTTTCTGATGATGTGATCTGGCTCATAGTTAACCGGTACCTTCCTGTCCTTCAAAAGGAAATAATAGAAATAAATAAAGAAATCTGAGGGATACTTCTCTGCCGAACAGTCTCACCCTTTCCCCAAACCAGCGATATTTGACCCGAGCGCGCCCGGCGGCCCCGCCCCAAAAAACGCCAAGCGCCACCCCTCCGGACAAGACCGCCAGCCAATCAGGCCCTCCCTCGACGAGTTCATCGCGCCCGGCCCTCAAACACCCCCATACCCACCCTTTTACCCCCAATTTCCGCAATTTTTACCCCGTACCTGTTTTTTGGTATGATTTTTTGTGAAGGATCGTCCATACGATCCACCAACGATCTCCACAATAATCATACAAGATGAGAAAACTTTTCCTGAGCCTCCTTACCCTGTTGCTCCTGAGCCAAACGCCGGCGACGGCCCAAAACCGCGAAAACCCCGATGCCCTGCATTTCAAACTCAACCTCAACGACTACAGCATGTTGGCGGGCGAAGACCTTCGCCTGGGCGAGGGCTTCGAGTTTGGTTATTTCCGCAATATCGCCCCGTTTTTGAACGTCGGCGTGCCGCTCAAACTGGGCCTGGCCAAATTGCCCAATACCTCCGGCAATACCGTGACGTTCAGCAGCGACCTGGTTTTCCGCATTGAAAACATGCGCCCGGAAGCCAAAATCGTCCCCTTCGCCTTCGGCGGCGCCGGGTATTTTTTGGAAAAATTTGAAAACGGCCACGCCCAGTTCCCCTTCGGCGTAGGCCTCAATTTCCGCCTTTCTCCCTACGGATTTATCAATCTGCAGGGCGAATTCCGCAAAGCCCTGGTCGACGACCGCGACAACCTGCAACTCGGACTGGGCTTCGTTTACCTCCTCCACAAAGAGGAACCCAAACCCGCCGACACCGACGGCGACGGCACCCCCGACGTGCTCGATAAATGCCCCGGCCAGGCGGGTCCCGCCGTGGCGCTGGGCTGCCCCGACGCCGACAACGACGGCATCGGCGACGTGGAAGACGCCTGCCCCAACGAGCCTGGCCCGCTCGAAACCGGCGGTTGCCCCGACCAGGACGGCGACGCCGTGGCCGATAAAGACGACCAATGCATCGATCTGGCCGGCCTGCCCTCCATGAACGGCTGCCCCGACACCGATAAAGACGGTTTTGCCGACAATGTCGACGAATGCCCCGACCAGGCCGGCCGCTGGAACGGCTGCCCCGATACCGACTTCGACGGGGTGCCCGACAAAGACGATATGTGCCCCGGCGAATCCGGTCCGGCCGAAAACAAAGGTTGCCCGCCCGCGCAGGACAGCGACGGCGACGGCATCATGGATAAAGACGACCGCTGCCCCAATGAAGCCGGCGTGGCCGAACAACAGGGCTGCCCGCCGCCCCCGCCACCCGCTGACACCGACGGCGACGGCGTGGCCGACAAAGATGACCGCTGCCCCAACGAAGCGGGCCCGGCCGACAATCAGGGCTGTCCCGTGAAAAAAGCCTCCGACCAGGACGGCGATGGCGTGGCCGATAAAGACGATCCCTGCCCCAACGTCGCCGGCGCTTTCGGCGGCTGCCCCGATACCGATGGCGACGGACTGGCCGACAACCTCGACAAGTGCCCGACCATGGCCGGTACGGCCGGTAGCAATGGTTGCCCGGAAGTGAAACAGGAAACCAAGGAAAAACTGGCGACGGCCACGCAAGCCGTTCAGTTTGAAACGGGTAAGGCCAAGTTGAAATCCTCTTCCTACGCCGTCCTCGACGAAATCGTGGAGATCCTCCGCCAGTATCCCGACTACAAACTGGCCATCAGCGGACACACCGACGACGTGGGCGACGAAGATAAAAATCAGGAACTGTCCGAACAGCGCGCCAAAGCCTGCTACGATTACCTGGTCTTCCGGGGTATCAAGCCGGAGCGTATTTTGTACGCCGGTTTCGGGGAGTACCGCCCGATCGCCGCCAACAAAACCGCCGAGGGGCGCGAACTCAACCGCCGCGTGGAATTTGAATTGCGGGTAGAGTAGGGTTTGTTTCCCGCAGATAACGCGGATTTTATACGCAGATGGGCGCAGATCATCCTGATGTGGAAAATCTGCGCCCATCTGCGTATAAAATCTGCGCCATCTGCGGGAAACTACATCGGCTGAAAAACAAAAACCGGCAATCCTTCACGGACAGCCGGTTTTGCCATACTTCAAAATTGGACGGATTAAACAGATATGGAACAATCGGTGCGACGAGAACTGAACACCGATCTACTGTTGGGCATTTTTGATTGTAGCGACAAATTTAGGGCCAATACGCGCACTTTCCATCTATCGCCGTCTGCGCCGCCGCGCGTAGGGGCCTTTTTTCGGCGGAAATGCCAGATCGTAGCCCAAACTACCGCTTAATACGGCAAATCCGGCCACCAATCCGCCCAGCAAAGCCGTAATCAGGATGAGCATCCAGTTGCCCAGACCCTGAAACAACATGCCTATGCGGGCGCTCAGGATGCCTTCGTTGGCGTGATCGAGCGCAAAGGCCCATATTCCCCACAACAAAAAACCGGCCAGAAAACCCGCGGCAAAGCCCCGGGCTGGCGTATTTCGAATCAGCCAGCCGGCCGCGAGGCCCACCGGCACGAGGCTCCACCAGGGGACGCCCCAATAGCCGAGCAAACCGCCGGCCAATACGGTGATAAACGTCAGAATGAAATTTTTCATGAGCCGGGTGTGAAGGTTTGACGTGCCAGAATACGCGGGTTTTGTTCGTCGGACTGCGACAGGAAGACCAGGTCGAAATAATCGCCACGAGCCCAGGCGTCGACAAAATTGTCGTAGTACCGGCTGCCGGGGTTGCCCGATTGCCCGCCGGGGTACACGCCCAGCGCGCGGATGGGAGCGCCCATTTCAACGATCATTCGCCAGGTGGGGCCGTGGTTGGTAGAGATGGCGTTGGGCGAATTGCGCGAGCCGCCGACCGATACGTCGAGCCGGCTGAACGCGTCGAGCATGGCCAGGTGTTTGATCACAAATCCTTTAAACGTGTGCCATTGCAGCGAATCCGAAGGCATTTTTTCGGCGCGGGCTGCCATTTTATGAAAGCCGGCCGTGACAATGTCGCCGGCTTCTTCCCGCTGCGGCGTGCTCAATTCGTCAAAAAACACGCTGGCGCTGTCCGATTCCAGCAATTCGCAGAATCGCCAGTGCTCGGGGTAAAGGACCGCAGTTTTTTGCCGGCGCAGGTTTTCCATTTCATCCCAGGTATGGAAATAAGTGGAGTCGAACCACATTTCAAACAGCGAGGGCGCGATTTGGTCGGGCTGGTAGCGGGCGTCCCATTGTTCAAGCGCGCTCAGCCATTTTTTCTCGCTGTCGTTGAGTTGTTCGCGTTTGACCCGGCGGAGCAAGGCGTGCAGGCCGTCGGCTGCGCGCTGGCTGTAATTGTCGAGCTGGATGCTTTTCATGCTGTCGATCGTGATGTCGCGCATGTTTTCCAGTCGCTGGTAAATACGCCGCCCCCGCGAATGGTCGAAATTGCCGAGATAATAATACGGGTAAGTAGGCGGGGTGGAGTGCTGGTTGGCCGAGTAGACGAAGCCCCGCGAAGGGTTTCGCATGGCGGGCAGTTGAGATGCGGGGATGTATCCTGCCCAGTTGTTGGCCCAGGCCGTGCCGTCCTGCACGAAGCGCCCCTGTCCGTTTTGGCGGACCGGGAATTTGCCCTGCACGGTGAGGGCAATCGCGCCGTTGCGGGAGGCGAATGCGACGTTTTGCGACAGCGCTTCGAGGCCCGGTATGGCTTTGCGGTAGTCGTCGTAATTGCGGGCGCTGCTGATATTCAGAAATTCGTACAAACTCTCCGGTTTCATCGGGTCGTGCGCCACGTAGCGGTAGGCGCAATCGTGCAGCGGGTGATCGGGCTGGTCGTACACCACCGGTCCCCAGTCGGTGTACCGCACGGTGTCGCGTACGGCGGGCGCGCCTTTTACCCGGATTTCTTCCACCCGCAGTTCGGCTTTGCGGGGTTGTCCGTCGAGCAGGTACGTCGTTTTGCCGCCGTCGGTCCATTGCAGGCGGTACCAGTCGGCCACTTCGTGGCTGCAATTGGTAAAGCCCCAGGCCATGTCGTTGTTGAAGCCGATGGCCATAAGCGGCACGCCGGGCACTACAATGCCGTAGCTGTTGAACTGCGGCGTCTGGATTTGCTGTACGTACCAGACATGCGGCAAACGCAGCGGCAAATGCGTGTCGTTGCACAGGATGGGCGCGCCGGAGCGGGTACGCGAGCCGGCCACGGCCCAGTTGTTCGAGCCGTTGAGGTCGCGGTTGGGGCTGAGTTCGGAGCGCTCCGGCGGCGCGCTGCCCGGGGCGGTCTGCCCGGAAACGGTTTCCGGCCGAACCAGCGGCTGAATATCGGCCCATTGACCGGTATCGGGGATAATGGGCGTTTGTTTGGCGTTCCAGCTGGGGTAGAGGTAATTGAACGTATCCCGCCCGAAAACGGCCAGGCTGTTGGTTGCGGCCAGGTCGTTGTCGCGGTTGTTGAGCGCGTCGATCATATTGGCCACGACGAACAGCGTGCGTTCGGGCGACCAGTGCTCGGGCTCGAAATTCATCAGTTTGTATTCGAGCGGCAGGGTGGCCGGGTTGAGTTGATCGATATAAGCATTGACGCCGGCGGCATAGGCTTCGAGCAGTTGCATGGTGCGCGGCGATTGCTGCAGCGACTTCATGTTGCGCTCCACGGCCCAGGGCAGGCCCCGGCGCCGGATCAGGCGGTCGGCTTCGAGCGTACGGGGGCCGATTACCTCCGACAGCCGGCCGGCCGTCTGGCGGCTCACGATATCCATTTGAAAAAGCCGGTGACTGGCGTGGATGTACCCTTGAACCATAGCCGCGTCGTTGGGGTCGCCGGCGAAGATGTGCGGCACCATCATATCGTCCCAGACTACTTCGACGGGACCTTTAAGCGCGGGCAGTTTGGCCTGGAGGGGTACCGCGTTCCGGCCGTTTGCGGGTTCGGCATTTTGCCAGAAGCCGCTGAACGGGCTGAAAAACCGCCCCAGGGCAGGCAAGGTTTTGTCGCCGGCTTTCAAGGGCACGCTGAGCGCCCATACCAGACCGGCAAGCGGGAGAAAAGCAAATAAAAAGCGGATGAGACGCATGGCACAAGCCTGATAACAAAAGGATTGGATGATGGCTTGTCGGGGTTGCCGGCGAAAGGTAGGAGAGTTTTTGATTCAAAGTTGAACCCGCCGGGGCAATCTTTTTATTTGTAAATTAAGTATTAAAAAAGGCTTAATTTGGTATTAAAAGCCGTTGCCCAACAAACAAACGGAGAAATCGCCAAAATTTCCGGGGAAAAATTTGTCGGGAGCCCCAAACTTGTCTTAAAATTGCAGCAAGTAGTTTTTGTGTTTATTTGTTTGGGTTAGAGTCCCCGCCGCAATTGGCGGGGATTTCTATTTATGGGAAAAATCAACCCCAAACCGCACTAAAGAAAAAATGCACGCAGAGACGCAGCGGGCGCAGTAAAAAAACTGCGGCGCGCTTTGCGGCTTTGTGTGCAAACAGATGGCTGGTCTTGCGGAATCAAAGGCGGCCCATAGCGCCGGCCAGTGCCGTAAAGACAAAGGGGAAGCCGACCCATACCCATTCCGGTTTCCAGAAAAGGATAGCGAGGGTGGCTACCGTGCTGATGATAAATACGAGCCAATCCCGACCGCGGTTTTGGGTGTATTCTTCGTTCTTTTTCATGTGCGATTCCTTTTTTGATTCTTGCGGGCAAAGGTAAAAACCTTTCCTGCAAACCCTCAACGCTGCCCTGGGAATTTGGAGAAGTTGTTTCTTTGCAGCCTGCAATCCACCACGATTATGATCCAGGTTTTTGTCACAGGCGGTACTTTCGACAAGGAATACAATTACATCACCGGAGAATTGTTCTTCAAAGACACCCACGTCAACGAAATGTTCGAACGCGGGCGCTGCGAGGTCGATCTCGACGTCAAAACCCTGATGATGATCGATTCGCTCGAAATGCGCGACGAAGACCTGGCGATTATCGTCTACAATTGCCGCAAAACGCCGGCCGACCGCATCCTGCTCACCCACGGCACCGACCGCATGGTGAATACGGCCAAAATGCTCGCCGAAGCGAATATCGCCGGCAAAACCATCGTACTCACCGGCGCCATGATCCCCTATGCTTTCGGCACCTCTTCCGACGGGTTTTTCAACCTGGGCAGCGCCCTCGCTTTCGTGCAGGTGCTCCCGCCGGGCGTGTACGTGGTGATGAACGGCCGCTATTTTCCCTGGGACCGCGTGCGGAAAAACCGCCAGACGGGGACTTTTGAAGAATTGCCCTCGGAGGAATGGCAGGCAGGGGAGGAGGGGCTTTGATTAATGTGCTAATTAGGGAATGTGCTAATGTGCTAATGAGGGAATGTGCTAATGTGCTGATTAGATAGAGTGTTGG
>JADZFP010000527.1 GCA_020849825.1 Saprospiraceae bacterium | reverse complement strand
TGCCCATCCGCCGGATCCGCGTCATCCGCGTTCCCATCCTCTCCCGGTCGCAGCCTACCGATCCCGCACCACCATCGTTTTCGAAATCGTATCGTGCCAGCCCCTGATGCTGCCGAGGAACGAGAACGCTTCGAACGGAATAAGCCGGCAGAGCGAGCGCACGAACGCTTTGTTCATGGTGAGTGGTTCGCCGTCTTCGGTGAGGGCGCGGGTGCCGGTGACGTATTTGCCGACCGATTTGCCTGTGGAGCCCTCCATAAAGGTGTAGTAGGCCAGTGAAATGGCGATGGCGATGAAAATACTGGCGAAATTCAGGCCGGTTTCATCCTCCACGATGGAAGGCGACATGATTCCGAGCACCAGGCCGCCGGCGCCGGAGAGGATGTAGAGAACGATCTGGTCAACGATGTAGTTGGCGAAGCGTTGCCCGGAAGAGGCGTACTCGAATTCGGCGGGGCGGTCTTCCAGGTTGGTGTCGAGCAGGGTGTTGTCATCCATAATTTGGAATAGATATCGTTTGATGGTTAGAAAATCAGGGTTATGGACAAAGAAAGACCGCTCGGGGAGGTAACGAGCGGTCTTTCAGCGCATTTGCGACGGCCGGAAGCTCAACGGCGTGTGCCGGACGCAAAAAAGGAGAACATTCGTGGCAACGACCACATCAGCAAACTGGCGCCAAGTGCTACGTACAAGATAAGCATGTTTGTTAGTGTGTAAGAAATGAAAGAATGAGGATTACGCAGGAGGCGCAATAATGATTGGCGCATCGTGCCCAAAGGTGAAGATATTTTCTTTAATTTAAATAAATTCAGGGAAAAGTTTTTGTTAAGCCCACATTTTTCCAATGGAGGAACACTTTGCCGCTTTTGCCCTACCTTTGTCCCGCGAAAGTTTGCTGTAAAATCCGGGTGATCCCGCTTTCGATGCCTACCTTTCGACCTGCCTGCTCACCCGTTTTTCATCATGAAAAAGCCCACGGACTATGGTGTATAACACAATTCTGGAAACCATCGGCAAAACCCCGCTCATTCGGCTCAACAAGGTCATCACCGGCATCCCAGCCACTGTTTATGCCAAAATCGAGGCTTTTAACCCGGGCCAAAGCGCCAAAGACCGCATCGCCCTGCACATGATCGAACGCGCCGAACGCCTCGGCGAACTCAAACCGGGCGGCACCGTCGTGGATGCCACCAGCGGCAACACGGGATTCAGCCTCGCCATGGTTTGCGCGATCAAAGGATACCGCTGCGTTCTGACGGTCACCAGCAAAATTTCCGAAGACAAACTCAACAACCTGCGCGCCATGGGCGCCGAAGTTATCCTCTGCCCGCAGGATGCCAAGCCCAACGACCCGCGCTCCTATTACCGCCGCGCCGAACAACTGGCCAAAGAAATCCCCGGCGCCTACTACATCAACCAGAACTTCAACCCCGACAACGGCGAAGCCCATTACCTCAGCACGGGCCCCGAAATCTGGGAACAAACCGAGGGCCGGATTACCCACCTCATCGGCTCCGCCAGCACCGGCGGCACCCTCTGCGGCTCGGGGCGCTATATCCGCGAACAAAACCCCGACGTCCACATCGTCGCGGCCGACGCCTTCGGATCGGTATTGAAAAAATACCACGAAACGGGCCTCTACGACGAAAACGAAATCTACCCCTACCGCATCGAAGGTGTGGGCAAAAATATCCTGCCCGCCAACGTCGACTTCGACCTGGTCGATCGCTTTATCAAAGTCACCGACCGCGAAAGCGCCCTGCGCGCCCGCGAACTGGCGCGCCAGGAAGGCCTGCTCGTCGGCTACTCCAGCGGCGCCGTGATGCAATGCCTCCAGCAAATCAAAGACGAACTCACCGCCGACGACGTCGTGGTCCTCATCTTTGCCGACCACGGCTCCAAGTACGTCAGTAAGGTCTTCAACGACAAATGGATGGTCGAACAAGGCTTCCTCACCGAAGAAGAACTGGCGGCGACAAAAGACCAAAACGTGCTTTGTTGAATGATGAATCAATGATGAATTACTGATGAATGATAAATGATGAATTGACCCGCTATCGAACCCATTTATCATTCATCAGTAATTCATCCTTCCTCATTCAACACATAAACTTCTGTTGATTATGGAATTGATACCTATCGATCGCCGGACCGGACTGTCCCGCGAGGAATTCATCGAAAACTACCTTAAACCAAAGAAACCGGTTGTTTTCACCGACTTGTCCAAAGACTGGGCTGCTATAAACAAATGGACGCCTGAGTTCCTGAAATCGCACTACGGAAACCTCGATGTGCCGGTGGTCGGCCCCGATTACCACAAGCCGGGCCCCAACTATATGAAAAGCCATCTGACCATGAAATTCGGGGAATACCTCGACATGATCCAGAAAGGCCCGACCGAATACCGCATCTTCCTCTGGAACATCTTCGACCACGCCCGCGAACTGATCCACGACGTGGCCAACCCGACCATCTGCGACGGCTGGGTGGACAAATACCCCTTCATGTTCTTCGGCGGCGCCGGCGCAGTGACCAACCTGCACTACGATATCGATTGCTCCAACGTGTTCCATACCCACTTCTGGACGCGCAAACATATCGTCCTGTTCGATCAGGCGCAGAGCCCCCTGCTGTACCAACACCCGTACACGGTGCAGAGCCACGTCAATCCGCTCAAGCCCGACTACGAAAAATACCCCGCCCTGCACAAAACCGTGGGCCACGAAACCATCCTTTACCACGGCGAAACGCTCTTCATCCCCGCGCTGTGGTGGCACTATATCGTGTACATGGATGGCGGCTACTCCATCAGCCTGCGCTCCCGCGACTCGGTGTTTACCCAGGCCCGCGGCCTCTGGAACATCGCCCGTCACTTCATGATCGACAAGGGCATGAACGCCGTCATGGGTCCGCGCTGGAAAACCTGGAAAGAAGAGCAGGCCCGCAAAAACGCCGAGGAAGCGCTCCACGCCGCCTGATTCGTATTGTACTTTTTGAGTTCATATTCAACCCTTTATATTTTTCAGAGCATGGATTTGTTCGACCGTATCCTCCAACAAGCCGGCCCGCTGGGCAAATACGCAGAAGTTGCAGACGGCTATTACATGTTTCCCCAACTCGAAGGCGAGCTGGGCAACCGCATGACCTTCAAAGGCAAAGAAGTCATTTGCTGGAGTATCAATAACTACCTCGGTCTGGCCAACCACCCCGAAGTGCGCAAGGCCGATGCCGAAGCAGCCGCTCGTTGGGGACTTGCCTATCCGATGGGCGCCCGCATGATGTCGGGCGAAACCAAACTGCACCGCCAGCTCGAAACGGGCCTGGCTCATTTTGTCGGCAAAGAAGATGGCTACCTGCTCAACTACGGCTACCAGGGCATCCTCTCCGTCATCGACGCGCTGCTGACCCGCCACGACGTAGTGGTGTACGACGCCGAAAGCCATGCCTGTATCGTCGACGCCGTGCGTATGCACATGGGCAAACGTTTCGCCTTCGTACACAACGACGTGGCCAGCCTCGATAAAAACCTCGAACGCGCCAAAAGAATCACCGACGAAACCGGCGGCGGTATCCTCGTCATCACCGAAGGCGTATTCGGTATGCGCGGCGATCAGGGCAAACTGCGCGAGATCGTGGCCCTGAAAGAAAAATACGGCTTCCGCCTGCTCATCGACGACGCACACGGCTTCGGCATGCTCGGCAAAACCGGCGCCGGCGCTGCTGAAGAACAGGGCGTAACCGACGACGTGGACCTCTATTTCAGCACCTTCGCGAAAAGTATGGCCCTCATCGGCGCTTTCGTGGCCGGTCAAAAAGAGATCATCCAGTTCCTGCGCTACAACATGCGCTCGCAAATCTTCGCCAAATCTCTGCCCATGCCCCTGGTCGAAGGCGCACTCAAACGTTTCGAACTGCTCAAAACCCAGCCGCAACTGCGCGAAAAACTCTGGAACAACGTCCGCAATCTCCAGGGCGGTCTCAAAGAGCGCGGTTTCGACATCGGTGATACCAACACCTGCGTGACGCCCGTGTACATGCACGGCGAAGTGGAAGAAGCCATGGCGCTGGTAAAAGACATGCGCGAAAACTACGGCGTCTTCTGCTCTATCGTGGTGTACCCGGTCATCCCGAAAGGCATGATTATCCTGCGCCTCATCCCCACGGCTTCGCATACCGACGAAGACATCCGCATCACGCTCGATGCCTTCTCCGCCGTACGCGAAAAAATGGTGGCCGGCGCTTACAAAAACTATGTGCCGCAACCGATCGTGTAAATCAGGGTTGATATTAGGGTTTATAGGGTTTATAAAACCGTATGCTTAAAACCCTGGCGACGCGAGGTATACAAGGCGTTCATACGTTTGTAAGGCTGCTTCCTGTGCATACAGGAGGCAGCCTTTTTTTATCGGGGGCGATCCGGCGGCGGCTTTGCCCGTTGTCAGCGAGAGGCAGTATGCAAATCAGGATTTCTCCGAAATCCCCGGTCTGCGCCCCCTTGTTGTCCTTGCTGGCGCCGGGCTTTGCCCGGTGTCCCGGTTCCCGGCAACGTATCAATTGCCTGTACAGTAAACACAGTGTAATTCAGTAGAACAACCGGTTTGCGGGAACCACGGCACTGGGCAAAGCCCAGCGCCAGCGGGCCAGCGGCAAATCCTGTCGTCAGCGAGAGGCAGTATGCAAATCAGGATTTCGGAGAAATCCCGCATTTGTAGCCACGTTTGGCCCCGTTTTTCAGGACTTCGGAGAAGTCCGGCATTTGTACAAGGACGCGACTTCTCCGAAGTCGTTATGAGATTGTGGCATCTTGTGCTACAAAAGCAGGATTTCTCCGAAATCCCCGGTCTGCGTCTCCCTTGCTTTCCTCGCTGGCGCCGGGCTTTGCCCGGTGTCCCGGTTCCCGGCAACGTATCAATTGCCAGTACAGTAAAAACAGTGTAATTCAGTGGAACAACCGGTTTGCGGGAACCACGGCACTGGGCAAAGCCCAGCGCCAGCGGGCCAGCGGCAAAGCCCAGCGCCAGCGAGCCCAGCCTATCGCCATCGGTGGAACCAATCGAACCATTCGAATCAATCAAACCAGTTTTCCCCGGTCAGGTTATAAATCTCCTGGATCTCGTGCAGGATATGCGGGAAGTCGATGTTCAGGTCTTTCAGTCGGCCCGTGCGCAGGTCGAACACCCAGCCGTGTACGAGCGGGTATCCTTCCTGGATAAATCGTTTTTGCACGGCCGAGGTTTTGATCACGTTGACGCATTGTTCCTGCACGTTCAGTTCGACCAGCCGGTCGTAGCGCAGGTGCTCGTCGTCGATGGCGTTGAGTTCGTCTTTGTGCAGGCGGTACACGTCGCGGATGTTGCGCAGCCAGGGATTGAGCAGCCCCAGGTCTTTGGATTGCATGGCCGCTTTTACACCCCCGCAATTGTAATGCCCGCACACCACGATGTGTTTGACGCCCAGGTGCAGCACCGCGTAATGGATGACCGACATGACGTTCAGGTCGATCGAGGCCACCACGTTGGCGACGTTGCGGTGGATGAACACTTCGCCGGGTTGGGCGCCCATGAGTTCTTCGGCCGTCACGCGGCTGTCGGAGCAGCCGATGTACAGGTATTCCGGGTTTTGGTCCTGTGACAGTTTGGCGAAGAAATCGGAATTGCCCGCCGTTTTTTCGGCAATCCATTTTTTGTTGTTTTCAAAAATCTGATCGTAACTGAACATGGTGGGTAAGTATGAACGGTGGGCGGTTGAAAACGGCGGCAAGGGGTTCATGCAAAGCAACAAATTTTGATGGACATTCCCGGAAGCCCGCCGGGCTTTGCCGCCGGGTTTCTTTTGCAGGTTCTGTTTTTGCCTCAAAAAGCATCGAAAAAGCCCCTTTTTGCCACCAAAATCGCGCATGCGACAAATCAGCAAGCCTATGCGACAAATGTGATAGTGCCCCGGCGGGGTGGGCCCGCACCTTTGTGCCATCAATGTTTCAAACGCCAACGGCATAAACACCCACACCCGTACAAAATGAAAAAGGCACTCAAAATTTTCGGTTATCTGATGCTGGGTTTGCTGGCAATCGTGATCGGTCTTGCCGCTTACATCCAGTTCTCCGCCATCCCTGTTTACCCGGTCAATCCCCCCGGTCTGACGATTACGCCCGACAGCGCGCTTGTCGCCGAGGGGCGCCGGATTGTTATGACCGATTGCGCCCATTGCCACCGTGCGTCCGATGGCAAGTTGTCCGGCGAGATCTGGCTCGACGATCCGGTCTTTGGCACACTCTGGACCGGCAACATCACTCAACACCCCGCCGCGGGTATCGGCGCCTATACCGACGGCGAACTGGCGTTGTTGCTCCGCACAGGCATCAAAAGAGACGGACACTTCGCCGGCCCCTGGATGACCTTCCCCCTGGTCTCCGACCAGGATCTCGCCGCCATCATCGCTTTTCTTCGCTCCGATGCGCCCGAAGTGCAGGCGGTCGACAAGCCGCAGCCGCCGGCAGATCTGAAATTCATAGGCAAGATGTTTGTCAAGATGTTCCTCAAACCCGTGGCGACCAGCTACCCGCAACAATCCATCCCCACGCCATCGCCCGCCGACACGCTTGCCTACGGCTGTTACCTCGCCACGGGTCGCTGGGAATGCTACCGCTGCCACTCGGCCAGTTTTGAAACCAACAACGACTTCGAACCCGAAAAATCGACAGGCTATTTCAGCGGCGGCAACCCCATCACCACCAAGGAAGGACTCGACATCAACTCCGCCAATATCACCCCCGACCGGGAAACCGGGATCGGCAACTGGACGCTGGCGCAGTTTACCGAAGCCGTTCGTTTCGGCAAACGCCCCGACGGCCGTTCGCTCCATCCTGCCATGCCCCCGATGTCGATGCTGACGGATACGGAAATCTCCGCGCTCTGGGCTTATCTGCGCACGGTGCCGGCGATTCATCATCCGGTTGAGCGCAACGGGCAGCAGCAATAATCGGATACCCGTAAGCCATGCAAAAGCGCATCGAGAACCTGGCCACCGGAACACAAATCATCGTTGTGCGCCCGGCCGCCGAAACCGGGGGCGCATTTACCGAAACGATCATCGTACTGCCGGCAGGCGCGCAGGGTCCACCCCTGCACCTGCATCCAATGCAGGA
>JADZFP010000526.1 GCA_020849825.1 Saprospiraceae bacterium | reverse complement strand
CTACCCGCTCTGGCCGGCGCAGGGCCGCAGCGACATCGACGGGCTGGGCCTCGACTACCGTTTCGATTCCCTGGCGGCTTTAACAGTACGGGTCGACGGTCGCCCCGTCGGGCCATTGCTAACCGGTCCCGACCCGGATTTCGGGCAATGGTATGTGTGGGAGATGCAATTTGCCCCACGCGACACCACCTTCATCGAGGTTTATTTTATGGTGAATACCAACGATGCCAGGGTGCGGCAAGGGTATCGGCACAAGGAGCCCAATGCTTTCGTTTATGTGCTCGAAACCGGCGCTACCTGGCAGCACCCGATAGGAGAGGGCTTGCTTTGTCTGCAGTGGATGGACGGCCTTTCTTTGGGCGATGTGGATGGCCTGTGGCCCGACAGTGTTTACCGGGTGGA
The DNA here is from genome assembly GCA_020849825.1 of Saprospiraceae bacterium. Taxonomy (GTDB): domain Bacteria; phylum Bacteroidota; class Bacteroidia; order Chitinophagales; family Saprospiraceae; genus M3007. The sequence goes on along the minus strand of JADZFP010000526.1, from coordinate 3,423 downwards.
TGAACGGCAAAGGCTGATCGTGCGGCAGTTCCGCGATTTGTCGCCTGAGGCGGCCGACAATCTGGTGGCGACCTACGGCAAACACCTGAATGCCTTCGATTTTAAGGAAGTAACCAGCCGGGCGACGGTTCTGTACGCGGCGATCGACCGGCTCTCGGAAAGCGATCCGGCAGGGTGGCAGTTGCGCGAGCGGCGGTTCGACAGCCCGTTCGAGGTAGGCGGCTTCGACTTTCCCTGGCTGGCTGTGGCGCTGATCGGGGTGGTGGTTTTGCCGGTGTTGTTGCTGATACTCGCAGTGTGGTTGTGGCGCGATAGGAGAAAAAAACAGTGAATTTGCAAAAAAAACACAAGGTATGACTGTAAGTCAGGCATTTGGGGATGTTGCCGATATACTGGCAAGAATGAATCCCTCTAAGATTCTTGAACTTCACGCTCCGGTAGAGTTATCTGAGCGCGTAGAGGAGTTGGTACACAAAAAAAAGGACGGTATTATCACCGAAGATGAAACGAGTGAACTGGAGCGGTATCTGGCATTGGATTTATTGATCGGGCTTGCAAAAGCGCGGGCAAGACACCTCTTGGCTGCATGAAGAAAAGGCTTACTCCACAAGTCAGACAAGCAGTATCAGATCGTGCAAAAGGCAGTTGCGAGTATTGTCAAATTCATCAGGATGATTTGTTTTTAGCTTTTGAAATAGGCCACATCATCAGTGTCAAACACGGAGGGGGCGATGAATTTGAAAACCTTGCATGGGCTTGTCCTCATTGTAACAATCACAAAGGCAGTGACATAAGTACATTTCTGGTTAATTACGACGATTTGTCGCCGCTTTTTAATCCCAGAAAACAGAAGTGGGAAGATCATTTTCAAGTAGTAGAGGGAGAAATAACAGCAAAAACACGAGAAGGTAGCGCAACGATAAAGTTGTTAAGGCTAAATGAACCAGAGCGGCTGATTCATCGTCGGTTGTTGATGGAGGTAGGACGTTACCCCCTTAAATATTGATCCCCTGCGCCAAAATCCGTTTCCATTCCGGGTGCCTTTTCAAATACGCTTTCACATACGGGCACCAGGGCACCAGTTTCAGTTTGTTTTCTTCCAGATAGTGCAGGGTTTTTTCCACTATGGCCTCGCCCACACCCCGGCCACCCAGCGTGGCAGGCACTTCCGTGTGCAATAGCGACATGCGGTCGCGCTGAAGTTCGTATTCAATTTTGGCTTTTTGTCCCTCTACGACCAGTTCGAACTGGCGAAGGTTGGTGTTGTTGACCAGAGGAAGAGCCTCAAATTCCGGTTTCATGATTTTTTGATCTTGCCTTTGAAATGTTGCGGGGAACTAACAAGAAAAGACCGGGGTTGGTTCTTACCGGTATGCCGGCGTACCTTTGCGACTTCTTTTGTACAAACCGCCCCCGCCGTTCGTATGGTGCGCGGGCACCCGCCTTTCGTCTGGGTGGGCAAAACAAACTTTTTATCATGATCAAAATTACTTTCCCCGACGGCAACGTTCGTGAGTATGCCGCCGGAACCACGGCGCTCGACGTGGCCAAATCCATCAGTGAAGGCCTCGCCCGCAACGTGCTGGCCGCCGGCGTCAACGGCGAAGTGCGCGACCTGCTCCGCCCGATCAACGAAGATGCCAGCATCCTTTTTTACAAATGGGACGACAAGGAGGGCAAGTCGACTTTCTGGCACTCTTCCGCCCACTTGCTCGCCGAAGCCCTCGAAGCGCTGTACCCGGGTATCAAATTCGGCATCGGCCCGCCCATCGACAACGGCTTTTACTACGACGTCGATACCGGCGACCGCCCCCTGACGGCAGCCGATCTGCCCGTGATCGAGCAAAAAATGCTCGAACTGGCCCGAAACAAAAGCGAATACCAGCGCCGTGAAGTCTCCAAGGCCGATGCGCTCAAGTATTTCGGCGACAAAGGCGACGAATACAAACTCGAACTGATCGACGGCCTCGAAGACGGACAAATCACCTTTTACCAGCAGGGCAATTTCGTCGACCTCTGCCGCGGTCCACATATCCCCACCACCGAACCCATCAAAGCCGTCAAACTGCTCAACCTCGCCGGGGCTTACTGGCGTGGCGATGAAAAACGCAAACAGCTGACGCGCATCTACGGCATCACCTTCCCGAAACAAAAAGAACTGGACGACTACCTCGTCCTGCTCGAAGCGGCCAAAAAACGCGACCACCGCAAACTCGGCCAGGACCTCGAACTCTTCATGTTTTCGGAAAAAGTGGGCCAGGGTCTGCCCATCTGGCTGCCCAAAGGCACGGCCTTGCGCCAGCGGCTCGAAGATTTCCTGAAAAAAGAACAACTGCGCCGCGGCTATCAGGCCGTCATCACGCCGCACATCGGTTCGAAAAAACTGTACGTCACCTCGGGCCACTGGGAGAAATACGGCAAAGACTCGTTCCAGCCCATCCTTACCCCCGACGACGGCGAGGAGTTCCTGCTCAAACCCATGAACTGCCCGCACCACTGCGAAATTTTTGGCCACAAACCGCGCTCTTACCGCGAATTGCCGGTGCGTATCGCCGAATTCGGTACCGTGTACCGCTACGAACAATCGGGTGAGCTCCACGGCCTTACCCGTGTGCGCTGCTTTACGCAGGACGATGCCCACCTCTTCTGCACCGAAGATCAACTCAAGGAGGAATTTCTCGGCGTGCTCGAACTAACCCGCTATGTGCTCGACAAACTGGGTTTTGAGAAATACACGGCCCAGATCAGTCTGCGCGACCCCGAGAACAAACAGAAATACCTCGGCACCGAGGAAAACTGGCAAAAAGCCGAACAAGCCATCATCGAAGCCGCCGCAGAAGTCGGGCTGAGTACCGTCACCGAACTGGGCGAAGCCGCGTTCTATGGCCCCAAACTCGACTTCATGGTCAAAGACGCCCTCGGCCGCTCCTGGCAGCTGGGCACCATCCAGGTCGACTACAACCTGCCGGAGCGCTTCAACCTGACCTATGTGGGCGCCGACAACCAGGAACACCGCCCGGTGATGATCCACCGCGCACCCTTCGGCTCCATGGAGCGTTTTATCGCAGTACTGACCGAACACTGTGCCGGCAAGTTCCCGCTGTGGCTCACGCCCGAGCAATTTGCCATCCTGCCCGTATCCGACAAATACATCGAGTACGCCTTGCAGGTGAAACAACAACTCGAAATGGACGACCTGCGCGGCTTCGTCGATGACCGCAACGAGACCATCGGCCGCAAAATCCGCGACAACGAACTGAAACGAATTCCGTTCCTGCTCATCGTAGGCGAAAAAGAACAGGAAGCCGGTACGGTGAGTGTACGGAAACAGGGCGAAGGTGATCAGGGGGCTGTGCTGGTAGCGGAGTTTGCCGCACAGGTGAAGACGATGCTGTAGCGACTGTAGCGCCGACCTCCAGGTCG
>JADZFP010000525.1 GCA_020849825.1 Saprospiraceae bacterium | reverse complement strand
CTTAATCCATGGACGTAACCCTTTATTCTCCCAGCCTTCCCGCGCATTTTTCAGAGCGGGCCCGCGAAGATTACCAATTGGTTCAGACCGCCATATCCGGTTGTCAGAAGGCGTATGCCACCTTGCTTCGCCGGTATCGACCGGTCGTTTTTCAACTCATGTTTCAGCGCACGCGCAATGCGCAGGATGCCGCCGACCTGACGATGGAGGCATTTGGAAAAGCGTTTCGCAAGCTTGCCGCTTATGCGCCCACGCATGCGTTCAGCACCTGGCTGATGCGTATTGCGCTCAACAATTGTATCGATCACGCGCGCCGCAAACGCGTCCGCATCAAGGCAGCCGTCGATGGCGGCGGAGAGCACCTTCCCGAAGGCTCGCTGCTGCACCAAATACCTACCGAGGCGCCCGGGCCGGAAGAGCAATTGATCCGGCTGCAACGCATCGGCGTGATGCAGAACCTGCTGCGGCAGCTCAGCCCCGAACATCAGGCGATGATCGATATGCGCTATTATCAGGATCTCAGTTATGAAGAAATGGCCGGGCAATTACAGTTGCCGCTCGGTACTGTCAAGGCCCGTTTGCACCGCGCCAAGGAGGCTTTGTACAAAAAAGCAGTCGGCTGCGGGGCCTTGCAATAGTCATCGGACCGACAATTGCCAACCCCAGATTTTGCCATCGTGCAGGTCAATGATTTCCCCTGAAAAGGAAAATCCCAGTTTTCTCAGAACGGCGACCGAGGCATTTTCCTCGGCCAGGGTGTGCGCTACGATCGTGGTAACGCTGTCGTGGGCACGTGCGTGCCCGATCAGGGCAGCGGCTACTTCGGTGGCCAGTCCGCGCCCCTGGTATAGTTCGTCGATTTCGTAACCGATCTCCAGTATGCCACCCGGTGCGGGCGGGCCTTTATAGCCGGCGGTACCGATGAGCCGGACGTCTTTGCGGTGAATAATGAAGTAGGACCACCAACTGTGTTCGTCAGGGTGTTCGCGCAGGTAGTCGCGCATCCAGGCGAGGGCTTCGGGGAAATGGCTCCATTGGCGGGCCAGCGCTACTCCGCCCAACTGGGCCGACAAGGATGCGTCGTCACCTCGGGCGGCAGCGTCGAGCAATTCGAAGGAAGCGGGTACCAGATAGAGGCGATCGGTTGTAAGCATGAGTTATGCGGTTGTGGCGCGGGATGTCAAAATTGGGCAGGTTTCAAAAATTAATTTGTGCAAAGCAACGAAGTTTCGACATTAGCGCAGCCTTAGCCCAAACTGAAAACACCTGACAATAAGCTAATCCATTCTATTGTATGAACGACGCCGGCAGTGTTTACACGGTCGGCGTTTTATATTTATACAAAATATTCTTTTAACAGGAAACTTTTTCAGCCCCCCGATCAGTTTTTCGTTTGGCAAGTGCATCTTTTTCACCCTGTTTCCCTGTCTGTTTCCTGTTATGCTTTTCCGATTATACACCCACTGGCGCGGCGCTTACAGCGGTATTCCCACCACGATCTGGCTGCTATCTATGGTGAGCCTGATCAACCGCTGCGGCGCCATGGTCATTGCCTTTCTGACGGTTTATTTGCACAAAGAGCTCGGCTTCGACATTCGCCAAACCGGCTACGTGACCGGCTGTTTTGGCGCCGGAGCCCTTTTGGGCGCCTACGTTGGCGGACGCCTGACCGACCGCTGGGGATATTACCACGTACAACTCTGGAGCCTGGTGCTGAACGGCCTGATTTTGCTGTTGCTCATGGTGCTGCGCGATTTCTGGGCCCTGTGCGCCACGGTGTTTGTGATGAGCGTCGTATCGGAAGCTTTCCGGCCGGCCAACTCGGTCGCCATCTCGAAACACTGCAGCCCGGAAAACCGCACCCGATCCATTTCCCTCTACCGCATGTCGGTCAACCTGGGCTGGGCCGTGGCGCCGGCATTGGGAGGGCCGCTGGCCAAAATGGGCTGGAATTACCTCTTTTGGGCCGATGGACTCACCTGCCTGCTGGCAGCCCTGTTGCTGATCCGCTGGCTGAAACCCCAAAAGGAGGAGAAAAAAGAAGAACAGGAAGAAAAGAAAACCGAAACAACCACGCAGGTGTCGGCTTATCGCGATCGCACGTACCTGACGTTTGTCATTTTTACCCTGATCGGGGCCCTGGTGTTTATGCAAATCCTGTGGACGGTGCCGGTCTTTTTTGCCGAAGCCTATCAATGGGATACCGCAAAGATCGGTCTCGTGTCTGCTCTGAACGGGCTGCTGGTTTTTTTGGTAGAAATGCCGATGATCTACCAGATCGAAGGGCGGCGGCACGGACTCGACTACGTGCGACTGGGGCTGGTGCTTTACGCGGCGGCGTATCTGGCCTTCGTTTTTCCGCCGGGCGGGCTGATTACCGCGCTGGTATTTACCCTGGCGATTTCATTCGGGGAAATGTTTGTGATGCCGTTCAGCAGCAACTTTGCCTTTTCAAGGGCTTCCAAACAGGGCAATCAGGGGCAATACATGGCTTTGTACACCATGGCTTATTCTCTGGCCAATATTATCGCGCCGCTGTTCGGCACCCAGGTCATTGCGGCCTGGGGATTCGATACGCTGTGGTATATGCTGGCTGGACTGGCGATGGTGACCTGGGTGGGGTTCGGGTTGCTGAAACGGCAGACGGCTCATGCGTGAGAAGAGGCGCAGAGGGGTTGCACGCCAAGGAGGGTTTCACGCGAAGGGTGCAAAGGAGCAAAGCGCGCAAAGGGAGGGGGCACGCAGAGAAGTTTCACGCGAAGGGCGCAAAGGAGCAAAGGGTTTTATTGCACGCAGAGGCGCAGAGGCGCAGAGTTTTTGCTGGTAAGTCATGGCTTCTTTCTTTGCGCGCTTAGCCTCTTTGCGCTCTTCGCGTGAAACACTCATCCCTCTGTGTCTCTGCGCCTCTGCGTGCAATAAAAACCACTTCTTTGAGCGCTTTGCTCATTTGCGCTCTTCGCGTGAAACACT
>JADZFP010000524.1 GCA_020849825.1 Saprospiraceae bacterium | reverse complement strand
TTTGAGAATATAGTCGGTAATCACTCCATCGCCGGGACCGAGTTCGACGACAACGCCTGTTTTTTCAGGATCAATCTTGTCCGCGATCCGGCGGCACAAAAACCGCGAGCTCGGTGCAACGCTACCCGTCATGCGCAGATTACGTAGACTTTGCCTTAAAAAATCGAGTTTTTGTTGCATCGGGGAGCGTGCTGAGCGTTCGTTTAACCTTTCACGAATGCGGCAAGGTCCGGATATTTCTTTACCAATCCCACAGCCTCCGCTTTTGAAATACGCAGGCCGTTGCCGTAAGCGATCACGGTCGCCTCGGTAAAGCCCTGCCCCCTGATTTCCTGCGCCAGCCGGGCGGCATCTTTGTATTGCTTGACCCACCCGGCGGTGTAGCGATACGAGCCCGCTCCGGGCTGCGTTTCGATCATCATATCGCCAAACATACTGAGCGCATCGCTGGTCAGGATTTGCCGGGTTGTCACAGCCTCCACTTTGTACGAAAGCCCGGTATTGAGCTGATCCATGCGCGCCGTTCCGTCGGAGGCCATGAGTTCCGACACCTGCGGCCGCTCGACCCGCACGTCGGGTACATAGCCATCGGGGGTGAGCAGCACGATTTCGATCCGGCGGTTGAGTTGTTGCCCTGTCGGGTTCGGGGCGGCATCCAGCACATTTCGGGCTGCCGGGTAGCAGGGGCCCACACTGCGCAGTACGATGCGGCTCGGGGCTATACCCTGATCGGAGAGCGCCTTGCCGATGGTTTCCGCGCGTTTGATACCGGCGTACAAATCGAATTTTGCCGGTCCGGTTTCATCGGTATGTACGGTGACAAGCACACTGGCATCAGGTATGCTTTTGGCGTAAGCCGCGGCCATCTGCACGGTTTTCAGGTTTTCGGCGCCGAGCACGTCGCGGTCGCTGGTATAAAACAAAGGTTTTAATGTCAAATCTCGCGGCGCGTCAGTCCCGCCGTTGTCGGGAGCGTTGCGCGGACCGGCATAGGCGAAGGAGGCTGCCGTCGGCTCAACCTGCTGTTCGGGCAAGGCCTCTTTGAAATAGGCGATATAGAGGTCGCGCTCGCCAAAATTGTCCGAAAGGCGGTCCGACGACAAATAGCCAGCCCGGCCGTCGGCAGCCAGGCGGAAGAAAGCGTCGTCGCCGGGCGAATTAAGCGGGGCGCCCATATTCACCGGTGCCGACCATTCCTGTTTTTGGGGATCGAATACGGCACGGTAGATATCGAAGCCGCCCATACTGCCGGTATGATTGGCGCTGAAATAAAGCGTGTACCCGTCGCGGGCGAGAAAGGGAGTCGTTTCGTCGTAGGGGGAATTGACAGCCGGGCCCAGGTTTTGAGCCGGTTGCCAAACGCCGTTTTGCCGCAATGCATACCAAATATCGAGCCCCCCTTGTCCGCCTTCCCGCCGGCTGGCAAAAAGCAGGAGCGAATCGTGGAAAAAGAAGGGCGCAGCATCGCCCGTCTGCGGCTGAAAGGGACTGTTGAATGGCGGCGGCGTCACGGCGTATTCGTCGTGCATACCGGCAGTATCGGCAAAAATATCGCCGCTGTACAGGGTAAATCCGCGGAAATAATAAAGCACCTGGCCATTCAGGCCGAAATCAAGGGCTACTTCGTGACGGGGGGTGTTGAGCAAATTGCCCAGGTCGCCGCCGGTTTCCCAACCCGAGGGATTGAGTTCGGCAAAAGCCATATCGCTACAGAAATGGCCATTGTTTTCGTCTTCATAACCTTTGTCGTTGCGCCGGCCACCAAGGCTTCCTTCGCGGGCTGCGGCGTAATAGATCCGGTTGGGCCGGTTGATGGAAGGAAGCGGCGCAAATTCGTCGCCGGCCGTATTGACGCGGTCGCCCAGGTTTTCCACCAATGCGACATTATCGTTGGGCGGGATTGCCTGTCCGCTCACACAACGCAGGATATTGTCGGCAGCATTGGCGCGCAGCGGGTGGCGCTCGGGCGCTACGCGGAGATATGCCTTGTAGGCCGGTATGGCTTTTTCATACTCCTGCTGCCCGTGCAGGGTGCGGGCGAGGTAATAAAACAAATCCGGGTCGCGGTTGTCGGGCGCCTGTTTGGCGACGTAGTCGAGAAATTGCAGCGCCTGCTCGGGGTGGTGTAAATGGAAATGTGAAATACCTATTTTGGTCAGTATCCCGGGGTCGCCGGGTTTGACTTGCTGGTATTTACCCAGGGCATCGAGGGCTTCGGCCCAACGTTGCGCGGCGAAATATTTTTCCCCGGCTTTTTTCAGTTCTGCGGGCTTTTGCGCCGACAGGACGGAGGAGCAGGTCAGGCTGAATAAGAGGAAAAATAAGAAACGGATCATGCAGTCACACAAAATATTGAATTGATGCCCTAGAAAGAGAAGGCATCCTGTTAAAAAAATTCCTATACCTTCTTGTTTCTTTCAAAGAAAGCAGATACTTCCATCAATATTTTTTCGCGCTCCTTGCCAATATTGAGCGCTGTAACCCATGGTCGTCCAGGATGCAGGGTATCCCATGGAGAAGCCTTTTGCTCCTTGCGTCCCGACCCAGGATCATGATTGCCGAAACCATCGACTCGCATATTCCAGATCGGTTCAAACATATTGATCAATAATGATTCGCCCAGTGGAATCCAAATATCTTCAACGATCATATAACGACAATAAAAGTCTTTAATATCAAGATTTGCCACTTGTTCTATCGACTTCCCGTGTTCCTGTAATCGTTTATACAACACAGTGCCCACCTTGGCATCGAACCCCAAGCCGCCACGCCGTGAACCTTTGGGCGTTGCCTTACCAACATAAATCGGTTGCTCAAACTTATCATCCAGGTTAGCGCGACGAATCGGTTCGAAGGCTGGAAACTCACCTACATAATAGATGGCATAAATGCCGGCTCCTTCGAAAGGTGCTAATTCGCCTAGTGGAGTTACTTTTTTTTCCAACATGGCATCAGCAACACTTCGGCCCAGATTCAGCTTATTGAGCGGGTCGAATGGTGGGTCAATTTGCATTGTGATTGATCTTATGCATCATCAAGGTTTTATGTACGCTTTCTGCCACGATGTAGGCAAGGTCAACTGGCACGGCATTACCGATTTGTCGCATACTTTCCGTCCATGAAACAGGGAATTCAAAAGAATCCGGAAAGGTTTGAATCCGGGCCGACTCTCTAACAGTAAAATACCGTAGCGTGCCATCATCTAATATGACCATATTTTCACCACCCGGGACGCCATGATCGCCAGCTTTCAATGTTTTTGACGGTTCATCCAAAACACTCCCTGTATGACCGGGATAAGACTTGGCGCCAGCCTGAAAAATATGATTTTTAATCTCGGAAAACCCAACCCGGGGGTCGGGGAGGTTCTGAATAGTATCTCGCACTGTAACCCAGGGCTTCAGATCATTGGGATTAAACAAATAAGATGTATCGGCTGGTTTTGGGTTAAATCGATTCGGCAGCCCATGACGCAACCAATATTCTCCGCTGATGTTTTTTTGAAAAAAGAGGGATTTGTCGGAGTGCGTGGGCAAAGGAAAGTTCCAATCTGCTTTTAAATCTTCTCGAAATCCTACGATAAAGACCCGTTCTCTTTTTTGGGGCACCCCAAAATCGGCGGCATTAAGCAACCTATGCAACACATTATATTTCAAACCTTTATACTGCCCGTTTACATGAAAATTTTCAAGCCTTGCAAGATGATTTTCCCATGCCTCTCCACTTTTGATCTCAAGTTCCGGGTAGCTTAACTGCAAAATAATATAGTCAAAATAGCGGGAGAATGACGCCCTTAGCAGGCCCCGGACATTCTCAAAAATGAAACCAACGGGTTGAATCTTCCGTATTGCATCCACGGCATATGGAAACATATTTCTTTGGTCTTGATTCCCCTTTGCTTTACCGCCAATTGAAAAAGGTTGGCACGGCGGCCCACCGGTCACGACATCAATTCCTCCCCTGAAATCTTTAAAGTTGATATTTCTAACGTCATCTTCAATTACGTCTGTTGAGGCGCCGAAGTTAAGCCGCAGCGTTTGACACGAATGCTTATCATATTCAATCAGAGCTTCGGTGTGAAAGCCTGCTTTTTTGGCGCCTAAGGCCAGGCCGCCCGCACCGGCAAAAAGTTCCAAGGTTCTCATGTGCGCTTTTTTTCATTAAAGTAATTACAAAAGCAGTTGAGCAAACAATCTGTACATTTTGGGTTCTTAGTGGTACATACCAAGGCGGCAAAGTCTAGTATAGCCCAATTAATCTCTCTCGATCGAGAATGATTGGTGACCGATTTTGCAATGGTATTTAATCGCTTATCAAACCGGTAGTCCTTCAAAGTCCTGGGTTCGAAGTATCGTTCCAATAGCCGGGCCATATTTACATCAAGTAGCGCAGATGGTTTGTTTAACACAAACAGTTCAAATGCATTGACAGTATATGGACCAAACAAAGAAAGTTCGCGAACAAGGTCTTTTTCATCAGGGAGAATACCCTGTCTTAATTTTAGTTGTTTCGCCAATTTATACAGACGAGCGGCTTTTAACTTATTCAATCCAAAAGGAAATAAACTTTGCCTGAGATCCTCCTCCGTTGCCTCTATTAGTTTTTCCCAGGATGGGAAACGACTAAAAAAGTCGGCGTAAAATCTGGCAACAGTATCTGCCCGAGTTCGTTGCAAAAGGATTTCCGAGACGATTCGCTCGTAGTTTGTCGCTTCATCCTCCCGCCAGGGAAAGCATCGGCCGAATTTTACAAACCAATTGAGTAATGTAGTTTGAAAAAACTGCTGCTGCTCTGATTTCATTTGGCAAAAATATATTTCCAATCCTTGGATGCCAAATAACAGGTGATCAGGCTGCTAAAACGCCTCCAAATCCTTCCCAATATCCCGCCGGAAATATTTTCCTTCAAACTGAACGGCTTTCGCATTGCGCCGCGATTTGCGCAGGGCGGCCCGAAAATCCTTGCCATAACTGGTCAGCGCCAGCACCCGCCCGCCCGCGGTCAGTACCTCGCCGTTTTTTTCCGAAGTGCCGGCGTGAAAAGCCAGACTCCCTTTTACAGCATCGAGGCCGCTGATGACTTTCCCCTTGGCATAGTCGCCAGGGTAGCCGCCGCTGACCAGAAAAATGGTTGTGGCTGCCCGGCGGTCCTGCCGGATTTTCACACGACCCAAGGTGCCGCGCGCGCAGTTGTCGAGCAACTGAACCAGGTCGTTTTTCAACCGCGGGATGACCACCTCCGTTTCCGGATCGCCCATGCGGCAATTGTATTCGATCACGTACGGATCGGTTCCGACGCGGATCAATCCGAAGAAAATGAATCCTTTATAGGGTATTTTTTCCTTGCGCAGCCCTTTCACGGTAGGCACGATGATGCGCTGCTCGACTTTTTCCCAAAGCTCCGCATCGACAAACGGTACCGGGCTTACCGCACCCATTCCACCGGTATTGGGACCTTTATCGCCTTCGCCGATGCGTTTGTAGTCCTTGGCTTCGGGCAGAATACGGTAGGTTTTGCCATCGGTGAGTACGAATACGCTGAACTCGATCCCGCTCAAAAACTCCTCCACCACTACCCTGGCCGAAGCATCGCCGAATTTGCCGCCCAGCATATCGCGCAATTCCTCCTGGGCTTCCGCCCGGCTTTGGCAAATCACAACACCTTTACCGGCCGCGAGTCCGTCGGCTTTCAGTACGATGGGCAGGGTATGTTGGGCCAGGTATTCGAGGCCTTCTTCCAGTTGGCCGGCATTGAATTCGCGGTAGGCAGCCGTCGGTATCTTGTGGCGCTGCATGAATTGTTTGGCCCAGCCCTTGCTGCCTTCCAACACGGCGCCGGCTTTCGAAGGCCCGATCACGGCAATACGTTGCAGGCGGGCATCGGCCTGGAAATAATCCCAGATGCCGCGCACCAGCGGCTCTTCCGGACCCACCACAACCATGTCGATCTGATTGTCGAGTACAAAGCGGCCCACGGCATCGAAATCAAGCGGATTGAGCGCCACGTTTTGGCCATGCGCCGGCGTGCCGGCATTGCCGGGTGCGATAAACAGTTGGGTACAGCGCTTGCTTTGCGACAATTTCCAGGCCAGCGCATGTTCGCGGCCGCCGGAGCCGAGGAGAAGTATATGCATACGGGACGGGTATTGGATGCCGGGTATTGGGTGTTGGTGAAAAGGAGGGTGGTCGCCCACGAATATCCAAAATTCGACAGGTAGCCGAACTTTGGGTATTCGAGAGGAGCTTGAATGCTATTTACTGGGTAAAGACAAATTGAACGATGTTGGCGCCCATTTGCAGCGCTTTCTGGCGGGTAGAGGGCGGATCGTTGTGCACGTCGTCCCAGCCGTCGCCGAGGTCGGTTTCAAAATCGTAGAAGCAAACGAGTCGCCCCTGCCAGATCAGGCCGAAGCCCTGGGGCGGCTTGCCGTCGTGTTCGTGTATTTTGGGCAGGCCGTTGTTAAAATTGTACTTCTGATGGTAGATCGGGTGGCTGAACGGGAGTTCGACAAAATCCAACTCGGGAAACACCTTTTTCATAGCCGGTCGCACAAAAGGATCGAGGCCAAAATCGTCGTTGAGGATCAAAAAGCCCCCGGCTTCCAGATAGGCCCGCAGGTTGCGGGCTTCCAGATCGCTGAACAACATGTTGCCGTGGCCCGTGGCGTACACGATGGGATAATTGAAAATATCGGCGCTGCCCGGCTCCACAGTGGCATATTCCAGGTTAAAGTTGGTGCGCAGGTTGTCGTTGCAGAACCTGGCCAGGTTTTGCAGGGAGTTGACGTCGTTGTACCAGTCGCCGCCGCCCGAATATTTGAGCAAAGCCAGCTGGAGGGTAGGCGTGGCGGCAGTGGGCACACGGTTCGCTTCGGAAACGCTGGCCAGCATAACCAGCACAGGCACAAGCAGGAGGAGACGGATCAATCGCATGGTCAATTTTTATCGGTTTACAGTTGGGTATCGTCGATGCTGTCGAGGTATTGCCGGATGTCGCCGACCACGCTTTCCACACAACCGTCGTCGAACGGCGAACGCAGGTTGGCCGATTGTACCAGTTTCAGGAACGACTGGCTGCCGCCGGCCCGGCACAGTTCGACGTAGTCGTGCCAGGCTTCATGGTGGTCGCGGCGGTCGCGCACCCAGAACTGGCAAGCGCAGATTTGCGCGAGGGTATCGTCGATGTAGTAGAACGGCGAATTAAAAATATGGCTTTGTTTCTGCCAAAAACCGCCTTGTTCGAGGAAGGAATTGCCATCGTAGTTGCGGTGTGGCAAATAGGTTTTTTCCAGTTGGCGCCAGGCGGCATTTCGTTCGGCCGGGGTCATGTCGGGGTTTTCGTACACAATGTGTTGAAACTCATCGACGGCCACACCGTAAGGAAGGAACAAAACGGCGCCCGACAGGTGCAGGAAATAGTATTTGTCGGTATCGGGACCGAAGAAATGTTTCATCCATGGCCAGGTAAAGAACTCCATGCTCATGGAATGAATTTCGGCCGCGTCGCTGGTAGGCCAATGGTACTCTTCGAAGTCGAACCGCTGGCCGCTGCTCCACACCTGAAAGGCATGGCCGGCTTCGTGGGTCAACACGTCTATATCGCCGCTGGTGCCGTTGAAATTGGAGAAAATATAGGGCGCGGCGTATTTGTTGAGATAAGTGCAATAGCCGCCGGGCGCTTTGCCGTCGCGGTTGACCAGATCCATCAGATGGGCGTCGAGCAGGTGCCGGAAAAACACGTCGGTTTCGGGCGAGAGCTCGCGGTACATGAGACTTGCGTTGGCCACAATTTCGTCGGCGCTGCCCTGGGGTTTGGGGTTGCCGCTGGGGAATTTGTATTCTTCATCGTAAAACAACAGACGGTCGAGCCCCAGGCGGCGGCGCTGGCGTTCGTACAATTCGGAGGCCAGCGGCACGATAATATCGCGCACCTGACGGCGGAAATTGGCCACCATGTCGGGGGTATAATCGGAGCGGCGCATGCGCGCATAGCCTACTTCCACGAAGTTCCGGAAACCCAGTTTTTGGGCCATGCGGTGACGGGTTTTGACGAGCTCGTCGAAAATTTGCTCTACCTGCGGTGCTTTTTCGGCGTAAAATTTCCATTTCACCGTAGCAGCCGCACGGCGGCGGTTGCGGTCGTCGGACAGTTCGATGGGGAAAATGCTGCTCAGGTTGTAGGTTTTGCCTTCAAAATCGATCTGCGCCTGGGCTTTGATCTTCGTGTATTCGGTACTCAGCGTATTTTCCTGTTGGAGGTCTTCCAGAATTTCGGGTTTGAACGTTTTCAGCGCCAGTTCGGCCAGGGTAAACAACTGCCGGCCGAGTTCTTTTTCCAACTCCGGTCGGAACTTTGAGGCCAGGAGCGCGCGGAAAAGCCGGTTGTTCAATGCTTCGTAAGCCGGCAGGTTTTCATCGAAAAAAGCATTTTCCTGTTCGTAGAAAGGGTCGGCAGTATTGGCAGTGTGGCGGATGTAGCAGAGGTTGTACATCGTCCAGAACTCATCGCGTACGGCAGTGATCTGATGGAGCAGGCCGGATTGGGTCTTTGCATCGGGCGCAGATTCAAAATCGAGGAGCAATTGCTCGAATTCGAAGCGCAGCGCATCCAGATCGGGCCGGGAATAGGCGAAATTTTCGAAAGTCACGACCGGCGGGGGGGCAAGGGTAGATTCAAGATTCTGCATAGGTGGTTGAATAAAAAGCGGGATAAAGGTAGGCGGATTGTCGTTTTGGGGGATGTTTTTTGGACAAAAGCATCGGATTGGGGCGGCAATCCGGCCTTCGCTGTATTTTGTGCCGAAAAAACGGATATCATGCTGCGTGCTGTATTTTCTGCTTTGCTTTTCTGTGCATTTTTCGGACAAACCCTCGCACAGTCAACGGCTTATGTTTTTAAAGGCGGACTGAGCCTGGGCACCCAAAAGTGGGACAACGCCGATCGGCAGTTGTTGTTCGCCTGGAACGCCGCACTCGCCGTCGAGTCGGTGGAAAACGAAGAAAACCGGGGTTCGTTGTTCGCCCAGTTTGGTTATCATGTTCGCGGAAGCGCCACACGTTTCCGCTTTGTCAACCTGAATGGCTTCCCGGGCAATACCTTTTCCGAAGGGTTTCGCTTCAACAACCTCTCGCTTGTGCTGGGCGCCAAGCAAAAATTCCCCATGGGCGCCGAAGGGCAGCACCGCTACTATTATTTCGGCGGCATCCGCGGCGCTTATACCCTGAGCACCAACATCGACGATCTCAGCCAGGGCAATCCCTGCGCCGTAGGCGTATACCCGTTCATCGGCGGCGTACAGCGCTGGATCGGCGGGGTGTCGGCCGGCGGCGGCTTTGAGTTCGAACTGAGCGAACTGGTGGGCGTGCAAATGGAACTGGCCATACACCCCGATTTTACGCTTCAATACCGCCAACCACCGGCCAACATCACGCTGCCGGGCGACTGCACCATCAGCGGTACGCCGACGCCAATCTCGATTCCGGAACGCAAAATCCGCAACACAACCATCGAATTGACGATCGGTTTGCGCCTGCTGAAAAAAGTGGTGTACGAGGAGTAAACCTTACTGCCCCGCTTCGGCTGCCTGTGCTAGTTCTTCCCAGTACTCCACCGCCCGGCGCGTATGCGGGATGCAAATCGAACCGCCGACCATATTGGCCACCGCGAAGATTTCGAAGATCTGATCCGTCGTCACGCCCAGCTCGTGGCATTTCCCCAGATGATACTTGATACAATCATCGCAGCGCAACACCATCGACGCGACGAGACCCAGCATTTCCTTGGTACGGGTATCGAGTGCGCCTTCCTGGTAGGTCTGGTTGTCGAGGCTCCAGAAACGTTTGATGACCTTGTTGTCGTGGGCCAGAATGCGCTCGTTCATACGAGCGCGGTAATCGTTGAATTCAGTAACTAATGACATAGCGGGTGCAGGGTATTGGATGTTCCTTGGGTATAAAAGTAGCGCAGATGCGCTCGATTGTTAACTGCTTTTATAACGATTGCTGAGGAACACAGGTTGGTATGGGTATGTTCAAATAACTTTGTAAAACGGAAAGGCCCGCTCGCGTGAGGTTTCGTCTCCCGAGAGCAGAAACAAACCTTTTCCCAACACCCAAAACCTAAAACCCAAAACCTAAAACCCAACACCCAACACGCATGAAGGTTGTTTTGCAAAGAGTATCGGAAGCGGCAGTCGTCATTGATGGCCGGGAAAAATCACGCATCGGCCTGGGGCTGCTGATTCTGCTCGGCATCGGGGTGGAAGATACCGAAGCCGATATTGAATGGTTTTGTAAAAAAATTGCCGCCCTCCGCATTTTTTCCGACGACGCGGGTCTGATGAACCGCTCGGTTCAGGACGTTGGCGGCGAGCTGCTCGTAGTGAGCCAGTTTACGCTCTATGGCAATGCCAAAAAAGGCAATCGCCCCTCGTTTATCGAAGCGGCCCGCCCGGAGCAGGCTATACCCTTGTATGAAAAATTTGTGGAAGTGCTCGCCCGTGAATCCGGCCGGCCCGTGCTGACGGGCGAATTCGGCGCCGATATGAAAGTGTCGCTGGTGAACGACGGTCCCGTGACGATTCTGCTGTAGCGCCGACCTGTAGCGCCGACCTCCAGGTCGGCGAGCCTGAGAGCAGCAATACTCCGCGATTAATAACGATTGCCGGCATCGAGAGATGAGTAGAGTCGCTTCCATCTATGGCTGGTAATCGCGGGTATTTTCTGCCCGTAGCATCGCCGACCTGGAGGTCGGCGCTACAGCGCTACAGAAAAAAAAGCCGCCTGACTTTTCGTCAAGCGGCCAAACCCCAAAAAACCAAATGAAAACAATCTTCCTACAGTATTAAAAATGGTTTCTCATAGTGTATCAGTCTTTGGGAAAGACACACTTTATACGTCGGATTTTGAATAGGTCACATCCTCTAAAAAAATTGCAGGCAGCTTCCTTTAACAAGCATTTCTGCCAAAGCCTTTACATTTACCGCAACCGGCTTAATGCCGCCGGTGTTGTCCTGCATTATAAACCAACCTTTTTCAGACATGTACGCTATCCTCGACTCTCTTCATTCCTACAATCGTTATCTGTTGCTGGCCGCCATGGTCTTTGTGCTGTATCGCGCATACAGCGGCTGGCTGGGCAATAAAGCATACGTTAAGGCCGACAATTCCGCTTCGGCCGCTTTGCTGGGCCTAACCCACCTCCAACTCGTGCTCGGCCTGGTTCTGTACTTTTACAGCCCGCTTACCACGCTTGCCCGAAGCAACATGGGCGCTGCCATGAAAGACTCCTGGCAACGTTATTTCGGCGTTGAGCACCTCTCAACCATGGTGATCGCCGTGGTGTTGATCCAGCTGGGCCGCAGCTTGTCCAAAAAAGCCGGCGACGACACCGCCAGGTTCAAAAAACTGGCCATTTATACCACCATCGCCGCGTTGCTCATCATCGGCACCCTGGCATCGAAAGGATTGCTGATTGGGCGCACGGAAGACGTGATCCCGGTCGGCTAATCGTCCGTTTTACTATTTTTGCGGGCTGAAATGCCCTCCATGCAAAGGCGTAAGGGGAATGCTTTGGTTTCCTTTGCGCCTTTGTTTTGATAAAAACCCCGAACAC
>JADZFP010000523.1 GCA_020849825.1 Saprospiraceae bacterium | reverse complement strand
TACAAGGATGGCAGGCTGGTCGATTTTCACAAAGAACCTGGGCCGGGGGGCGGCATCGTTCATCTCGAAGACCCTACTATTCTGAATTTAGCGTTGAGTATTCTGGGGGAATCCTCTACGCAATGATGTAACTTTTAGAATTACCCTGTTTTTATAAAAAAAGCCGTACCCACTCCGGGTACGGCTTTTTTTATAAAAACAGGTAAAAATCGCGGGTCAGCGCCTGAAAACCGGCAGAATACTGTTCCCCTGCCGCATAAATCATCAACTCGTCCCGCTCAAAATGGTGCGGGCGGCGCTCAAAAGTCAGCAACATGCGCTCAGCCGGCTTTCCGGGACGGGCGTATACCCTGGTCTCACGGGTGCAATAAAGCCCTTTTTGCACGCTCAATTCACACAGGCGCCGGGCTTCCTGCGGGGGTAATATGACGCAAAATCGGCCCTCTGGCGCCAACAAGGCCCGACTGGCATCCAGCAATGCATCCGCACTCAGGGTATTGGTATTGCGCCCGATCCGGCGTCGGGGGTCGGGCGACACGACGGTTTCGGAGAAAAAAGGCGGGTTGCTGACGATCAGATCGAATTCGCCGTCGCTCCGAGCGGCATAGTCCTGCACCGCCCCCTCCCAAAGTTCAAGTCTGTCGCGCCAGGGCGAGCGGGCGAAGTTGTCGGCGGCGCAAACGGCTGTCTGAGGGTCCAGTTCGATACCGGTGATCCGAACGCCGTCGCTCGCTTCGGTTCGCTGGGCCAGCATCAGGGCCACGATACCGGTGCCCGTGCCGACGTCCAGAACTTTGGAAGAACGCGACACCGGCGTCCAGGCGCCGAGCAATACGCTGTCGGTGCCTGCCGGATGTACGACTCCCTCTTGCCGAAGTTCAAATCTTTTGAAACGGAAAAGTGAGGAGGCCATGATCGCCGTAAAGTACCAGGGTGTAAGCGCCCGAGGGCAGTTGTTCGGTTCCGATCTGCCGGATGAGCACGTCGCCCCTGATCCAGACCCTGCCGGTCATGTCGTTTATTTGCCAACGGTCGATCGATTCCGGGTTGTCGATCTCTACGAGTAATCTGTCGAGTACCGGATTGGGCGACGCGGAAACGGAGACGGGGTTACTCGTTTGCGAAACCGGTGTGGTGTTTTCCGACCAGCGCCGCTGAAACTCAGCAGCAAACAGGCGGGCAATGTCCGCGTCATGAATCACCAACGTGTTTTCGTCGTTGGCTGATTCGGCGGTATACGACCAGTTGTGCGAGCCGGTGAGTACCCGCGGGTCGGAATTGGGCCAGAACGCATCGGCTACCACGTATTTATGGTGAAAAAGCGCCGGGTCGGGGTGCGGCAACACATCGACGCCATTGGCCAGCATGTAGTTGTATTCACAACCCGGGTCGCTGATATTTTCAATAAATCCGCGCTCGTTCACCCCGGCGTTGTGCGCATCGATCAGGGCATCGCCCGCGTCGTTGTGGGTAAAGGTGAATAAGGCAAAATCGACCTGTTCCTGGGCCGATTGGATGGTTTCCACAATTTTGTCCGTCACGCCGTCGGACGGCGAAAACCAGCTTTCCACGAGAATACCGCCGATGATGAACGTATGCGGCGTATTGTCCTGTTTGGCAGACCCGAATCGGCTGTTGGCATATACCGGGCTAGGGCCGTTTCCGCCCCACATTTCCTCAAATTCAAGCACATAGGCCTTGGCCAGCGACTGATCCTGGATAAAAAGCAGGTTGTTGTAATCGTCGTTCATGTTGTTGAAGGTCCAGTTCATGGAGCCTCCCATGACCCAGGCCGCATCGGGCAGATCGGCGTCGACGACCATGAATTTGTTGTGCATCAGCGCTTCGTCGTTGCCGTAGAGTACCGGGAAAGCCGGGGCGGGGTTCAGGGCCGAATTGTTGGTCGCTTCGGCGGCGATATAGCGCACCCTAACGCCCCGGGCATGCGCCTGTTTCAGCGCATTAGTCAGGTCGGTGCGGTTGTTGTTGTACATGGCCACGTCGATGGTTTGCTGAGCGGCATCGATGCGGCCGATGATTTCGTTGCGGCAGGCGTCGTAGTCCAGGCCATAGGGTTGAGCGTCGCCGAGCATCGATTCTTCGATATCGTGGTTGAAGTACACCTTGATCTGGCCGGATGATTCGGACACTGTGGCGCAAGGCATTATTGCTGAAAACACGGCTTCGCCGTTGTAAACGGCTTCGATTTGAACCCAATAAATTGTGCCAGCATCGAGTCCGGTAATGGGTACGGTAAAGGAAGTGGAAGGAGCGGGCGCTGTCCATACTTCCCCGAGTGCAGGAGAGAGTCCGTAACGCAAAGTTGCGCTGGAGGGGAAATTGGTCGCCCAAGGCACGGTACAACCCGCGGTTTGCCAATTTGAAAACACCGGACCACTTGTAAAACTCAACGCCGTTGCTTCGCTTTCCAGCGTCGGGAGCGGTTCCCGGGCAGTCAGCAGGACAGGTATCAGGGCGATAAAAACGGAACAGAATAGTCGTATCAGCATAGGAGAAGTAAAATTTGGAAGGGCTATCAAGCGGATCGTTCGCCAAACAGCAGGCTGCCGATACGCACCATCGTGCTACCCTCTTCGAGGGCCAATGTCCAATCGCCCGACATGCCCATCGAGATTTCGCGAAAAGCCGGCTCGTTGGAAAAAAATTGCTGTTTCAGCCGTAGGAAAATGTCGTGTAAATGCCGGAATTCCTGGCGGACCTGGTTCTGGTCATCTGTAAAAGTCGCCATACCCATCACGCCGCAAAGGCGCACATGCTGCATGGCACGGTACTCCGGGCTACGCAGCAAGTC
>JADZFP010000522.1 GCA_020849825.1 Saprospiraceae bacterium | reverse complement strand
GCTTCAGCCATGGGCATGCGGAAAATCAAGCAATCCCGCCGTGCCTTTTCAGCCAGCCGAGCACCATCCGCAGTTCGTTGTAGGAATATTGCTCGCCGAAATGCGTCCGGGCATCCGAACAGGAAGTCCCGCGGAATTCGGTGAAAAACGCCTCGATGTCGCGGACAGCCTCCCGGGGCAGCACGTCGTAAATATCCAGTTCGCCCTGTTCGATAAAATGGATGAGGTGGCCTTCGATGGTGCCGCGCACCAGGCTGCGTTCGGCGGCGATTTCGTCGATGGTTTTGCCGGATTTGAACAACTCCAGGCTGATCGTTTTGGTATCGGGTTTGGGTGGGGGCGGCGGTTCGGAAAGGGTAATCTGGTGTTCCGGCAGGCGTTTCTCCGCGACGTATTGCCCGATCAGTTCGAGGATAGCGGCGCCGAATTGTTTGCTTTTGGCCTGTCCGATGCCCTTGACGGTTTTCAGCAGGGCAATATTGGTGGGCAAAAGGCGCACGATCTCGAGCAGGGTTTTGGTCGGCAGTACGGCATAGGGTTCCACGCCGTGGTCGGCGGCCACGTCGTCGCGCCATTTTTTCAGTTTGACGTACAGGCCCGGGTGCGGCGTCTGAACGAGCGGGATCGCCGCGCTTGCCGGGCGTTGCGCAGCCTGGAAATCGAGCTCAGCATTGGTTTTTACCCGAAGGTAACTCAGGGTGGAGAAACCCTCCCGGCAGGCCGAAAAGCAAGCATTTTTGATAAAAATCTCCTTGTGCAGCTCGCCCAGGGCTTCCTGCACGGCCTCGCGCGCGGCTTTGTTGTCGGTCAGCAGCACGATGGCCCGGAAAGCGGGCAAAAGGGCGTCTTTGTGTTGTTCGGCAAACCAGGCGCTGGCTTTTCGGATACGCTCCTGCAGATCCGCGTTTTCTTCGGGCAGTTCGGATTGGGCAAAATACCCTTGCATTTGGGCCTGAAATTTCACGGCTACCGGCTGCACCTGCGTTTCCACGAGGTTGCGCAGCGCCTTGAACTGCTGAAAAATATCGGGTAAAAAACTGCTTTCATGGCTGAGCAAAGCCCGGTGGGTCTGTTCCAGTCGCCGCGCCAGCGAATCGAAACCGAACAATTCCAGCATTAAATCGCGCTGATATTCGTGTTTCGATTGTGCCAGATCGCCGGTGCCCGGCGCGTTTTTATCGGCGGCCTCGGTATAGTCTTTCACGGTCGAATCGGTGCGCACGCTGGAATATTCGATGCGCGAACGCAGCACGATGCCTTCAAAACTTTTACACCGGCTCAACGCCACGTACACCTGTCCGTGCGCAAAAGCGGCCTGCGCGTCGATGATGGCTTTTTCGAAGGTCAGGCCCTGACTTTTGTGAATGGTGATGGCCCAGGCCAGTTTCAGGGGGTATTGTGTAAAAGTGCCGATGATCTCCTCCGACACCTCTTTGGACTTTTCATTCAGGGTGTATTTGATGTTTTCCCACGTGACCTGCGCCACGGCAATATCCTCCGCATCGCCGGGGCAGCGCACGTAGATCGTATCGTCGGCGATGGCGGTGACGCGGCCGATTTTGCCGTTGTAAAAGCGTTTGTCGCGGGTGACGTCGTTGCGGACGAACATGACCTGGGCGCCTTCCTTGAGTTCCAGCAACTCGTCGGCAGGGTAGGCATGGGCCGGAAAATCGCCGCTGACCGAGGCCTGAAAACGCTGCAACTGCGACGGAAGATCCGCCAGTTTTTCGGCATTGATGGTCTGTGCGGCGGCGTTGTGGGCGGTCAGGGTGATGTAGGCTTCCTCTTCGGGCGGGTTAAAATCGGCGACATAGCGGCTGTTGAGCGCATCGAGCACCGAGGCGTCGAGCTCGTTGTTGCGGACCTTGTTGAGCAGACTGATAAAACGTTCGTCGGACTGGCGGTAAATGTGTTTCAGTTCGATGCTCACCGGCCGGCTTTGCTGCAAGGCGCGGCTGCTGAAAAAATAGGGCGTGGGATAGTATTCGCGCAGCATTTGCCATTCCTCGTCTTTGACCACCGGGGGCAGCTGGTGGAGGTCGCCGATCATGAGCAATTGCACCCCGCCGAAGGGCTGGTAGCGGTTTTTGAAACGCCGCAATACGTCGTCCACGGCATCGAGCAGGTCGGCGCGCACCATGCTGATCTCGTCGATCACCAGCAGGTCGATGCTCTGGATCAGGCGGATTTTGTCGCGGGAAAATTTCCGTTGCGAGGAGGCATCTCTCGCCGCGCCGGGAAAAAAGGGCCCGAACGGCACCTGAAAAAAGGAATGGATCGTCATGCCGCCCGCATTGATCGCCGCCACGCCCGTGGGCGCCACCACGGCCATCCGTTTGACCGGCTCCGATTTTATGCGCTGCAAAAATGTGGTTTTTCCCGTGCCGGCCTTGCCGGTCAGGAACACGTTTTTGTGCGTATGACACACGTATTCGAACGCGAGATCGAGCTGCGGGTTGGATTGCATCGACATAAGAGGGGCGAGCGTATGCCCCGGGTAAAGATGCGCCCATCCTGTCCGTTTGTTTGCCGGTGTTGAAAAATAAATTTCAACAAATCAAAGTCCGGAAGGCGCTTTACCTGCCTTAATTTCAGTCACTTGCGCAGCAGAAAACGGGTTGTCGAGCAAGCCGGAATCTTCCTGCGAACTGCGAAACAGGTCGGCGATAAAATGCAGGCGCTCGCCCAGATCGGCCCAGTCGTTCGCGCCGGTATCGCGCAGGGCATCGGGCGTCGGATCGATCCGGGCCAGCAGCGCTGCGAGCGCCGGCAGGTCGATGTGCCGCAGCGATTCAGGGAATGCGGCCCGCAGGTCGCGGCCGAGCCGCAGCACGCGCCCCTGCGACAATTCGAGCGTCATCAGGTTGTCGGTCAGCACGCGCCGGACGCTGAACCGAATCCGGTCGATGAAGCGGCTGATCGCCAGGTCGAGGGCCGAACGGCGCCCCACCCAGCGCAGCAGGAGCAGGGCGGCATAGGCCAGCCAGCCCTGGTACGGGAACAGGGCCGCGAGCAGGCGGCGGGTAAAATCGGCCGGTTCGGGCACCGCCGCTTCGAGGGCTTCGGCGATTTCGGGTTGCAGGCGGGTTTGTTCGTGAAAGCCGATTTCGAGGTTGGCCAGCAGGATCAACTGGGCTTTTTCTCCTTTATTTTCAACAAAAAATGCCTGGTAATACGCGCGGAACGCCCGTTGCAGGCCAGCCTGTCCGTCGGGCGGGTCGCCGTCGCGCAGGGTTCGGCAAAAGGCATCGATATTGGCATCTGTGGGCCGGGTATCGTCGAGGCAGTTTTCGATAAACCCGGCAAAAGCGCGGCCGATTTCGGCGTACACTTTTTGGTTGCCCCGGCCCACGGCGTCGGCGGCGCGGTCGAGCACGGCGGCGGGGCCGAGGGTATCGCGCAGGAGCCGGCGAAGTTGGTCGGGGTGTTGGTCCGATCTTTTTTGCAGCAAAACGTCGACCAGTTCATCGGCGGCGTTGCGCAACTCCGGCGCCGCGTCGAGGGCGCGGTCGAGGGCCTGGCGCAGGTCTTCGCGGCGGATCGAGCGGCCGGCCTGCGCGGAGGCCCAGGTGGCGTAGGTGCACCAGTTGGCGCAAGGGCCCGTGCGGGCGGCCCGGCGCGCGGAGAGTTCGGCGTAGCTCTGGGTGATTTGCAGGTTGCGCAGCACCGCTTCGGGATGCGCGGCGATGCGCTCGACCTCGGGGAGGGTGTGGTAGGGTGTTTCCATTGGTGGAGGGTGCTTAAAAACCGGCCGGCATTCAGGCCAGGACGAGGGCGCGGTATTCCTTTTGTTCGATCTGGCGGGTCAGTTCATCGGGGGGCAGGTTCGATTTGGGCAGGCCGTTGATGCTGTATTTCTCGCTGATGAGGCAGAGCGGTTCGTAGATCAGCTTCATTTCGCGGTATTGCACGGCCCGTTTCAATTCCTGCAAGGCTTCCTCCTTACGGTTGAGTTCGGCAAACAGGTGGGTATTGAGCAGGTAATCGACGGGCGACTGCTCATGGGCAGCCCCCAGGTCGGCTATCGCGGCGTCGAATTCGCGGATCTGGAGGCGAATGTATTTGCGGAGGCGTTTGAAGAGGAGTTTCAGGGTGTAGAAATTACAGCTTGCAACGCCCAATTCAGCAAGTCGCAGAGCTTCGGCCCAGTTGGTTTCACGCATGAGCCGGGAAATATGGAATTGCAGCCAGTAAAAGTCATCAGTGGATCGCGGGGACACGGGTACCGGTGGCACGTCACCGAATGGTTGATTGAGAATGAGAGAGACATAGGCGAAACCGTGTCGGGCATACTGGTTTAAGGGGAACTTTTCTACAATTTTTGCGTATTCCTGCCAT
>JADZFP010000521.1 GCA_020849825.1 Saprospiraceae bacterium | reverse complement strand
CAGCTGGGACGACGCCATGGCCTACTGTGCCTGGCTGAGCCGCACGACGGGCCAAACCTGCCGCCTGCCCACCGAGGCCGAGTGGGAATACGCTGCCGGCAATGGGACCAAACACACGCGGTTCAGCTGGGGGCCCAAGCCGCCCGGCAAGAAAAAAGTCGGCAACCTGGCCGACCGCGCCGCACTCAGCGTCATTTCCGACACCGAAGTATTTCCAAAATACGACGACGGCTATGCCTACACGGCGCCCGTGGGCTCCTTTCCGCCCAACAAACTGGGCCTGTACGACATGACCGGCAACGTGTGGGAATGGTGCCACGACTGGTATTCGGAAGATTACTACGGACAAAGTCCCGCCGTCGACCCCACCGGCCCGGCCTCGGGCGACAAACGCGTATGGCGCGGCGGCTCCTGGCTCAATGCCGAATTTGCCAGCCGCATCACGTTCCGGAGCTACGGCGTGCCCGACGAGGTGAACTTCGCCTTTACAGGCTTTCGGGTGGCCAGGAGCAGGAAGTAGGCTGTGGGCTGTGTTTATTTGATGGACAGGTTTTTTTATGAGACAGGATGAACAAGATTTACAGGATGAGGCGGCCTCGCCGCGAGGTTTTTTTATCCTGTAAATCTTGTTCATCCTGTCTATTAAAAAACAGTGCTCCTGTCAAAACAACAGGTTAACATGGTCTTATACAAGTTGCCCATTTCTCAACCGGTAAAAATTTATTACATTTGATGCCGTCAATACTTTCCTTATGATCGGCGACCCATTCTAAAAGCCACGAAACCCTTGCTTTCATTAGGTGAAAGCAGGGGTTTCGCTTTTTGATAACAATATATTCACGACCAAACCCACTTGAAGCATGAAAAGGCATCCTTCCTCCCTGGCCATACTCCTGATTGCGAGTATGCTGCGTATTTCGGTTCTTGCACAACAATCACCCGCTCCCGTACAACAATTTGAAGGTCCCGATCAGGGCACGACCTCGATTTACAAGGCTGGTATCGCCGGCGCCGTGGGCCCCAGCCACATCGTTACGATCCGCAATGCAACGGGTGTCAACGATCCCAGCATCTACATCTACAATAAGACGGGCCAACTGGTCAGCACCAAAAGTTTCAACAATTACTTCTTCTCCACTATTTCGGGATTCAGCGACCCGCGCATCGCCTACGACCCCACCCAGCAGCGCTGGATCGCATGTGCCACGGCCACCTACAACGGCGTCAAACACCTCTGCGTCATGCATTCCCTGAGCTCCGACCCCACCGGCGCATGGGATGCACTTACGCCCATCCTGTCATTTTTCAGCAGTATGGTGCAGCCCAAGATCGGTTTTAGCAACAACTGGATTGCCATCAGCTGCTTCTACGAGGATGGCTATGCCCAGGGCAGCAGCATTACCTACGTATGGAAACGTCCCGAATTCTACTCCGGATCGAGCGTGAGCTACTGGACGAGCCAGGCTCATGGCATGGGTCACCTTTGCCCGGTTGCCACGTACGACGCCGCGGTAAGCGACTTGTATCTCGTTTCGGTCAACAGCGCTTCCTCGGGTGGGAAAGTCCGCGTTTCCCGCATCTACGGCAACCCTTCCGGCACGCCGCAGTTCGATATGACCGGCGTACAGATCAACATCAACAACGCCTGGAGCAGCACCGGCCCGGCTGCCCCGCAGTCGGGCTCGGCCACCACCATCGCACTGCCCGACCACCGGATGGCAAGCGCCGTGTACCGCAATGGCTCGATCTGGTTTGCCCACAACATTTTTCTACCTTCCACCAGCCCCAACCGCGCGCTGGTGCAATGGGGACAAGTCAATATTTCTTCTTACACCCTGTCCCAACTGGGCCGGATCGACGGTGGCTCGGCCAACCTGATGTACGCCATGCCCAGTGTCGCGGTCGATCAAAGCAACAACGTGCTGGTAGGCTTCAACAAATTCAGCAGCAGCGGCTACGCTTCCGCAGCCTACGCCTATCGCGCGGCAACCGACCCGTTGGGCTACATGAATGCCGTGTACACCTACAAAAACGGCGCGGCTGCCTTCAATCAAAGCTGGGGCGACTACTCCGCCACCGTCATAGACCCCTCGGAAAACGCCCTCTGGACCCTCCAGCAGTACGCAAAGGCCGGCAACAAATGGGGTTCCCAATGGGCAAAGATCGGCGGCACGGTGACGGGCAACTGCGACGAACCCTGCGGCAATGCCAGCGCCGAATGGATCTCCGGCGTAACCGTGGCGGGCCAATCGTTGCCAGTTGTTAACAATACAACAGGGTGTTTCCCTTTCTACATCTTTGATGGTTATTATGCCATTCTGAAAAAAGGCTTGAGTTACCCGGTTACCCTTACGCCGGCCTTTTTTGGCCCGGCCCAATCGGAATACTGGAGAATATGGATCGACGTCAATCACGACGGCGATTTTGAAGACCCCGGAGAATTGGTGTATAATAGCGGATCGGGATCAAGCACGACTGTGTACGGAAGTCTTACTATTCCTTCCTCCGCCCTGACCGGGCCCGCCGTAATGCGTGTGGGAATGCGCAGGGGAAGCCCGCCACCGTTATGCGGCAACTTTAGCAACGGACAAATCCTGAGTTACCATTCCGTATACCTGATCGACAACGATTACTGCGATATCTCTTTTTATGACGCCTGTACCCGCGAATACATCCAGCGCGTCCAATTCAACACCCTCAACAACGTTTCGGGTTGTGGGGCTACGGGTTACCAGGATTTTACCAATATTTCCACCACTGTTGTAGCCGGCAGCACTTATTTCATCCAACTCACCCCCGGCTTTGTTTCCTCGTCTATCGCCGAACGCTGGCTGGTATGGATCGACTATAACAAAGACCTGGACTTCGACGACCCTGACGAACTGGTTTTCGACAGCGGAAGCGGTTCCGCCTCGGTCACCAACGGCCTGATCAGCATCCCGGTTGGCGCACAATCGCTCACCACCCGAATGCGGGTAAAAATGATTCCTGTGAATGTCGCTACTGTTTCGCTCAATGCCTGCGACCCAGTTTATATTGCCAACGGACAATACCCGGATCAGTACGGAGAGGCGGAAGATTATGCCATCAACATTCAGGGGGTATCCATACAAGTTGATCCCGGCGGCTCGCCGGAAAGCCTGGCACAAAACCTGCTGATCGGCGGCAACTGTTACGA
The DNA here is from genome assembly GCA_020849825.1 of Saprospiraceae bacterium. GTDB lineage: Bacteria > Bacteroidota > Bacteroidia > Chitinophagales > Saprospiraceae > M3007. The sequence continues at coordinate 1,626 of JADZFP010000521.1, read as the reverse complement.
TGTCTCAAACGTAACTTTCACAGGAAACGGCAGCCAAATCGGCTCCTTCTCTGAGGGGCTTACCAATATCGGCTTCGATACGGGCATCATGCTGGCCACGGGCGACGTCAGCGTCGCCGTCGGGCCCAATGATATGACTTCGGCCACCGCGGGATTCGGCATATCCACACCCGATGCCGACCTGACGCAATTATCCGGGAGCCCGGCCAATTTTGACATGGCCAGCCTGGAATTCGACATCACGCCCACCCAGTCGCCCCTGACGTTTCAATACGTTTTCGCCTCGGAAGAGTACTGCGAATATGTCGGTTCGCAATTCACGGATGCATTTGGTCTGTTCATTTCCGGGCCAGGCATCTCCGGCCCTTTTGGTGGCGCCCGAAATATCGCTACCATTGGTTCGGGCGAATATGTAACCATTAATACGGTCAATCATTTAAATAATTCAGGTTTATACGTCAATAATATCCCGGCATCCGGAGATCTCTGCGGCCAAACGCCCGCAACCGGCCCGGCTGTCAATGAGTTGCAATTCGACGGTTTTACCAGAAAATTGACTGCTTATGCCGACGTAATCCCTTGTGAAACCTATCACATCAAGCTGAAAATCTGCGACGTCGGCGACGGCATCTATGACTCGGCGGTTTTTCTCAAAGCAGGCTCCTTTGTCGGCGGCGGCAATGCATCGGCTCACTGGGTCGTCGATGAGCAACCCGATGCCACCGAGGCATATGAAGGCTGCAGCGACGTAAAACTGGTATTTGACCGGCTGGGCAGCAATCTCAGCCAACCGCTGACTGTCTCCTTCCAAATTCTGGGTTCGGCCACCCAAAATGCCGATTACACGGGTATTCCCTCGTCTGTCGTCATTCCGGCTGATTTGAACCAGCTGGCCATCCCGGTCAATATTCTCAGCGATTTGTTCGCCGAAGGCCAGGAAACGATTACCATCCGGCTCAATAATCCCTGCTCCTGCCAGAACCCCGAAGTAACCCTCAACCTGCACGACCTGCCCGGCCTCGATGCCGTTGCTGATACCGTGACGATTTGCGGGTCTGGCGTGGCCGTTCTGAATGTTAACCCGTTTGGCGGGTTAGAGCCCTACACCTACCAATGGAACTACGCCGGCAATACGACATCTTTCATTACCCCCTTGGCCAATGTGTCCACCAACTACAGGGTCACCGTAACCGATGCTTGCGGTCAATCCGTCGTTCGCACGGCCAGGGTGATCGTCGCGTCGCCGCCTAATGCACAACTCATACCACCCGCTCCGCAGATTTGCCCCAACAGCAACGCCCATATCGTCGTGAATTTTAACGGAGTTGGGCCTTTTTCCCTTCTGTATTCTCTGAACGACGACCCACAACCGGAGGTTTTTGACATCCACGACGATCCTTTTAACCTTTCCGTCGATCAACCCGGCCTGTACAAAATCCTCTGGGTGATCGATAGCAACGGTTGCATCGGGCCCGGGTTGGGCGCCTTGTTGGTGATGCAATCCAATTTGTCGCTCACCGGTAGCGCTGCCAACATTGCCTGCCACGGCGCCAACAACGGCGCGATCAACACCACCGTCAGCAACGGCCTAACGCCCTACACCTACGCCTGGTCGCAGGCCGGCAT
>JADZFP010000520.1 GCA_020849825.1 Saprospiraceae bacterium | reverse complement strand
GTTATAAATCTGACCGGAACCCGGCAACACAACCGACATCAGCGCTGCTTTGCGCGGGTTGGGGTAATTTTTGGTAAAAAACCGCCCCACAAAGCCCTGTTGGCGCTCTCTGGGCATATTCGACGAATCCGGCAAAACGACCGTGCTTGATGTGTCCACAATTGCTACAGACGGGTTGGGTTGCCCGGGTTGCATTTTAGAGGCCTTTTTTGACAACGAGGAATCTCTGGCAGCCGGCAAGGGTACGGTGTCAGGCTGCTGCGCCTTGGTGATATTGACCAGAAACAAAAATAGTGTCAGGAGAAAAAGGGTCCGCATGTTGCAAAAGTAACGTGAAGCAGGAGCAGAACGCAAAAAACGGGCCCGGCGTTTCTTCACCGGACCCGTTTTGGGCGTATTTACCTTAAAAAAAGACTTTATTGCACTTTGACGTCGTCGAAACGCCAGGTCGTCGTGTTCGTGGTTTTGTCGCCCACGTATTTGAAAGCGATAAAGCCCTTGCCGTTGAATACCGGAAGTGTGATATTGCCCGAAGGAACGAAATCGGTATAGCCGTTGGCGTTGGGTGCAGGCTTGGCGAAGCTCAACTCGGTCCAGGTTGCCGTGGCGAAATTGGAGCCGTTGAAATTGGTCGAAACCAGCACCGTCAGGCCGTCGTGGCGATAGTAGCCCGAAGAACTGGTGAACGTCAGCGTCTTCTGCGTTTTCAGATCGAGCGGCGGCGAGATCAGCCAGGTTTCGTTGGTCGGGTCGGGATTGGTGGTGCCGAAAGCGGTGGCAGAGGCGAATTTGTTGCCCGAGAAGGATGCCCCGCGCCAGTAGCGCGTGCCTTGCACGGCGATATTTTGCCAGCCGCCCAGATCGATGTCGGTGTTGTTGGACGTGCCGTCGAACTTTTCATCGAGGGTAGCCAGGCCCGGGCCATTCGGATCGATGGCGCCGCAGCGCAGGCTGTCCATCTGAACGTCGGTAACGTCACGGATGTACAGTTGGTAGTCGCCGTTGTACACGCCGAGCACGCCGGTCACGGTGCCTTTTTTACCGGGCGTAAGGGAGCCGGCAAAATCGGCATAGCCGCTGGTTCGGATGATCGTCAGCAAGCCGTTGCAGTCTTCAAGGGTGCGGTTGAGGCTGCTTTTGGTGACCGGATCGGCGTAGGTTTTACCCGTGTCGGCTTTGGTGAATTCCACGTCTTCGAGGCGGATCAGTGTGCTGAGCAGATCGTCGTTAAAATCGGAGATGGAAACAACCTTCGGGGCCGGGGCATTGCCCAGGGTGCCTTTTTGCACCACAGTGCGCACCTGCGCTTCCGTGAGGCCGATACCGCTGAGTTGACCGTTTTCTTCAACAAGGCTGCCCACGATTTGGGTCAGGCCGGCATAATCGGTCAGGTAAAGGCCCTTGACGTTGATGTAAACCTGACGGCCAACGGGGAACTGGTTGTAGAGGTAGCCATCGTTGAATTTCACCTCGATACCACCGGTTTCGTCCTGAATAACCAGGGTTTTATAATAGTTGCCGGAACGGTCGTCCATGACCACTACCCCACCCACAACCAGGCTGTCGGGGATGTAGTCGAAGCCTTCGGGCGTAATGTGCAGGGCTTTCAGGGCCTTGATCGTGATGTTCGGCGTAATATTGACGACGTTGCCGCCAACGGGCGGTTCGTCAAAATCCTGTTTGACGCAAGCGCCGACAAAGAGGCCGAACAGAGCGGTGAAGAGCACCGGGGCAAGCCAGTTTTTATGGTTTGAAAACATCATTGCCTAGTTTGTTTTTATTTTTTAAAAAATTGGATTTCAATTGTTTGATGATCAGATGCGCAGGCCGAGGCTGACAAAATAGTTGAGGCCGATGGCATAGGTTATTTCGTTGGAATAGAGGCGAGTGTCGTCTACGTCCTGGAAGTTGCGAAAGGATGCTTCCCGGCCGGACAGAATGATGTCGCGGTTGTTCAAAAGGTTGTTTACGCCGGCGTTGAGGTAAATGAAATACTTGCCGCGTACCCGCCACGATTTGCCTCCGAAGAAATCGAGGGTGTAGGCAGAAGGCGCTTTGGTTTGATCCATGATCAGGTTCCAGGTGGAGGAGCCCGGCTGAATGCCGTTTACCACCAACTGGGAAGCGTAATCGGCCGTACGGCGGGCACGGTCGAAGTCGTACCACATGTCGTCCACCCAGTTGAACGTCAGCGTAGCGAACCAGAATTTTTTGCCTTCGTAACGCACAGCTGCCGAAGCGGCGGTTTGTGGTGTGCGCGGCACGAGGAAACCTTCCTGGTAGACAGTGTAGTTTTCAAAAGCCGCCAGGTTGGTGTTATCTTCATAAAAAGACACTTCCGGGCGCGAATTGTAGCGGTAGTAGCCCAGGTTGGTGGCGGCAGACAAGGTCAGCGCGGCTGTTGCTTTCCACTCGACGGCGGCTTCGATGCCCGTGTGCAGGTGATCCACACCGCGACGCACCTCGGTACCGAACACGTTGGCTACCTGTCCAAAAAGGATCAGGGCCTCGGTTTCGTTGGTAAACTGCGTGGCATAACCGGTCAAGCGGGCGCGCACGCGCGGCGCACGCAACACGTAACCGCCTTCCACGCTCTGTACTTCCGATGCTTCCGGGTTGGCCAGCACACTGTTGCGGGTACGCGGCGAAAGGAATACGTCGCGGAACTGCGGCGGACGCGTACCGTAGTAACCATTGGCGTACACATAGTTGCGGCCGTTGATCTTATAGGTCACCCCGGCTTTGGCGCCCCAGGTATTGAACGAAAGGATGTCGGAATCGCCCAGCGAGTTATTCACGGCGCGGCTGTTTTGCATGTAGCCGGTGCGCCAGAATTTCAGGTAGTTGTATTCCCCGCCGACGAAGAAGTTGATTTTGCGCAGGTTAACCTGTGTCTGCAGCCAGCCTCCGGCACGGCGGATATTTTCATCGTAATCCCAGCCAAAACGGTCTCCTTCGCGGATGACATTGTTCGGCGTCCGAACATCGTTGTCTTGAAGGCCTTCGTCGGCAAAGGGGTTTTTATCCACAATAAAATCGCCGCCCAGCATATCCTCGGCCACTTTGAAGTTTTTCCCTTCATACCAGAGGTAGTTGGCGCCGCCGTTGAGGGTTACGCGATCGGTAAGGCTGTAGCGGGCGATTCCGTTAAAGCCTGCTTCACGGCTGTCTTCGCGAAAATCGGCGAGAATTGTCGTGGATCGGTTGCCGGTCACGACGTTGCCCGGAATACCTTCGGCATCGACTTGTGAGTCGAGCCCATTCGTATTACCCTGGTAAATATTTACCCAATCAATCTGGCGCAGCGACTCGTTGTCGCGGAGCATTTGAGCCCATTCGGCCTGTGATGCGCTGTCCGGATAGGTTGAAGGCAGACGGCGGTAGTAGTCTGGATTGGGGTTGTTACTGTCGAACCAGTCGAGGCGGGTTTGGCCGCGTTCGCCTGCTTGTCCGTAAGCCGTCAGGGTCATGCCGAGTCGGCGGCTCGGCGTATAGTCGTAGCGCAACAAAGCGATCGGCTGGTGGCTGTGGGTGACGTTGGCATTGCGTTTTTCGCCGTTCCAGTAGCCCCAGCTCGGGTTGTAGCGAGTGGTACCTGCCAGGTCGTACATTTCCTGAAAAGTGTCGGTATTGCGGCCCCGGCGGCTCGGCGCGCCCAGCACGGTCAGGTTGAGGCTATGGGTAGAACCGAATTTTTTATCGACAGAGATGAAATAGGAATAGGCATCGAAAAACGTACCATCGTACCAGGCTTCCTCTGCCCAGCGATGGCTACCCGAAACGGAGACGGCCCAGCCGCCGGGCATCAGGCCCGTGCTGGCGGTCAGCATGACGCGCTGATTGTAGGTACGGTTGCTAAGCGCGTAAGTGGCGCGAATCTGTTTGCGTTGCACGCTGGCGCGGGTATCGAGCCGCGTGGCGCCGCCGACGGTGTTGAAAGCAAAATCGGATGCTTCGATACCGATTACGGTTTCGCGTTGGCGGAGCACGTCGTTGAGACCGCCGAACTCGCCAAAGAACGCGATGCCGGTTTCGGGGTCGTTGATGCTGACGCCATTGAGAAAGAGCGGGAAATGCTCGGATTCGTAGCCGCGTTCGCGAAAACGAAAGAAACCCCAGCCGAAGTTGGCGATGTTCTGGTACACGTCGCGACTGGCATGCAAGAGGTTGGCCACCTCACCCGCGCCTTCTGTTTCCGCCTCGGCTTCGTCGAGCGTTACCGTCGGGATTTCTCCCGCGTTGTTGGTCGGGTCGCGGCGCATCGTAATGTTGACCTGGCTCTCCTGTCCGTTTTTTAATTCAACGTTTTGATCGGCAGGCAGGTAGCCCGTAGTAGAAACGACCAGCAAAAACCGGCCTTCGGGAACGTTTTCAAGTACGTAATTGCCATCGCCGTCCGTGGCGGCAAACAGCCCGGTCTGGGCCAGAACAACGGAGACATTTGCAAGCGGGTGAGCGTCTTCCGCGTCGGTCACCCGGCCACGCAAAGTGGCTTTTTGTGCCCACACGGGTAGTGCCAGCAGCAGGAGCAGGCCGGCAATGAACTGGGTTCGAATCATTTAATGAAATTTTTTATAAGGTATCCCCAAGGCGTTAAAGGGCCACAAAAGTAGACAAAGCCCTTGGGATGCCGTCGCGACTGCTGCTGTTAATTTATTGCAAAGCGGGCAGTTCTTATGGCCAAATGCTTTCCTTTGCCGCCGTAAATCCTGATTTTATGCGTAAAACATGTTTTTTTCTGGCGTTTGCCTTATTTCCCTTGTTTGCATTCGCCCAAAAAAATGACGAATACAAAGTAGCCGCCATCGGCTTTTACAACCTCGAAAACCTGTTCGATACCATCGATTCGCCCAATACGAACGATATCGACTTCACCCCCGGTGGCCGTCTGCTCTGGAATACGGAAAAATACGTGTCGAAACAGGCCAATATGGCCAAGGTAATCAGTTTGTTGGGCACGGAATTGAACCCCGACGGCCTGGCCATTCTCGGCGTGGCTGAGATCGAAAACCAAAAAGTGCTGGAAGACCTCGTAGCACAAGAGCCGCTCAAAGCCCGCAACTACAAAATCGTGCATTACGAATCGCCCGACGAACGGGGTATCGATTGCGGCTTGCTGTACAATCCCCGTTATTTCACCGTCTTGGGCAGCCGTGCCGTGCCTGTCGCGCTGAAAAGCCCCAAAGACACCGTTGCCGACTATACCCGCGATATTCTGTACGTAGCCGGCCGCTTCGACGGCGAACCGCTGCACATCATGGTCTGCCACTGGCCTTCACGCCGGGGCGGTGAAAAAGCGTCCGAATGGTCGCGTATGGCCGCCGCGCGCCGCTGCCGGGAAGTCGCCGACAGTGTGCGGCAACACGATCCGGAGGCCAAAATCATCATCATGGGCGACCTCAACGACGATCCCAACAACAAAAGCCTGACCGAAGGCGTAGGCGCCAAAGCCGAAATCGACGACATGAAAACCGGCGATTTTTACAACCTGATGTACAGCCATTTCAAAAACGGCAACGGCACGCTGGCCTATCGCGACGCCTGGAACCTGTTCGATCAAATTATGGTGACGCGCCCCTTCGTCAATAAAAAATCCGGCGGATGGCAAGTGTACAAATCGCTGGTTTTCAACGAACCCTGGCTGCTTCAAACCGAGGGCGCGTTTAAAGGCTACCCCTTCCGGACTTTTGTCGGCGATATTTTCATCAACGGGTACAGCGACCACTTGCCGGTCTACTTTTTTGCCCTGAAGAAAAAATAGTCAGGGCCTGCGGTACAGCCTGACCTTGAAATGCCCGCTATCGATCGGCATCATAGCCCCGGCTCCGCTCAGCAGCAAACCTGAAAAACGCCCGACGATTGTGTCGCGATAAAACGTGTCGACTTCGATGAAAATGTCGTCGCTGACGTTGTTTGAAACGCCTGTATAGTTGAGCGTATCCACCGTACTGAATTCCACGCCGCCCCAGCCCAAATCCTTCAACTGCATCACGGCATATGCCGGTGTGTCAGGATACTCGCCGTTTTTTTCATCAAATTCAAAACCCAGTGCCAGGCCCAGGCGCGGGTTGTACGGGGCGTCCTGTCGTACGATTTCCACCTATTGCCTCGACGTGTACAATACATGGCTCAGCGTGTCCAGTTGCGCGTCGGTGAGGCCGCCCTTCTGTCTCATCTTGGACGGGTGCAGCTTCATGCGCTGTGTCAGCCGGATATTTTGTTTTTTAAAAACAAAGGTAAACCCGTCGGGAGGGGGCCAGACGTGTGCTGAGAAAGAGAAAGCACAGCAAAGGAGCAGCAAACCGATCGGGACAAAAAGACGTGGCATAGGGAACCGATTAAATGAAAAAAATTCAGGCGGCAAAAGTGGTTCGCCGCCTGAATAATGACCGGACAGGTCGTCGGGAATATTTCGTTTGCATCACGACAAGCGCGCCAGCGATTCTTCCAGAATTTGAATACGAGCCAGGCCGTCTGCCAATTTTCTGCGCTCATTATCAACAACTTGTGTAGGAGCGCCGCTAACGAAACGTTCGTTCGATAATTTGGCTTCCACCGATTTGACAAAACCGCGCTGGTATTCCAGTTCCTTTTCGATTTTCTCGCGTTCAGCCTCCGCATCGATTTCCTGATTGAGTTCGACGAAGTATTTTTCCGTACCGGAAACGAATGATTTTGCATTCGTTACGTCGGCGTTGGTGAATGTGAGTTCCGAAAGGAAAGCCATTTTCACGACCAACTCGCGCAGGCCGTCGCGGGCAAAAAGCTTGCGGGCCGACTCGCTGTCCTGCACCAGTACTTTCAACTCCTCCTTGGGTTTGATCTGGTTCTGATTGCGCACATCGCGGATTTTGCCAATCACGTCCTGCGCCGCCGCCATCGATTTGACCAGATCGGCATCCCAGCTCTGCGATGCCGGCCAACGCTGTATCATACAATCGTCGCCGGGCGCGCGTTCGCGCAGTTGGTGCCAGATTTCTTCCGTTACGAAAGGCATGAACGGGTGCAGCACGATCATCAGATCGGAGAAAATATCGAGGGTCGCCTCATACGTCGGGCGATCGATCGGCTGGCCGAAAGTCGGCTTGATCACTTCGAGGTAAAAGTTGAAAAAGTCGTCCCAAATGAATCCATACAAACCCAGCAATGCTTCACTGAGGCGGAAGTTTTTGAAATTCTCTTCGATCTCTCCGACCGTCTGGTTGAATTTTTCGCGCACCCAGCGCACGGCGAGGGCATTTTTGCGCGCAGTCTCCTCGTTTTCGGGCGTATCGCTCACTTGCCAGTTTTTGACGAGGCCGACCGAGGCGTTCCAGAGTTTGTTGCAGAAGTTGCGGCCGTTTTCGACCATTTTGTCGTCGAACAGGATGTCGTTGCCGGCTGAAGCGCTCGACAACATGCCATAGCGCACGGCATCCGCGCCATGTTCGGCGATGTAATCCAGCGGATCGGGCGAATTTCCAAGCGATTTGGACATTTTACGGCGCAGCTTGTCGCGCACGATACCGGTAAAATAGACGTGACTGAACGGCTTTTTTCCCGTAAATTCGAATCCGGCCATGATCATTCGCGCCACCCAGAAGAACAGGATCTCGGGGGCTGTGACGAGCACATTGGTCGGATAATAGTACTTAAACTCGCCTTCCGGGTTGTTAAAGCCGTCGAACACGCTGATGGGCCACAGCCACGATGATGCCCAGGTATCGAGCACGTCTTCATCCTGACGCAGATCGTCGAGGCTGAGCGCCGGATTGCTGTAGTATTCACGCGCTTGTGCCAGGGCAGCCTCCGCGGACTCGGCTACAAAAACGGCTTCTTCCGAAGCGCCGTCTTTGGCAGGTCCGTACCAAGCCGGGATTCGGTGCCCCCACCACAACTGGCGGCTGATGCACCAGTCGCGCAGGCCGTCCATCCACGTTCGGTACGAATTGCGGATGTTGTCGGGGTAAAAACGCACTTCGCGACTTTCCACGGCATCGACGGCCGGGTCGCGCAGGTCGGTCATGCGGACAAACCACTGGAGCGAAAGTTTGGGCTCCACTACGGCATTGGTGCGTTCGGAGCGACCGATATTGGTGGTGTAATCTTCAATTTTTACCAGATTGCCGCTCTCTTCGAGTGCGGGCTTCATACGTTTACGGGCCTCAAACCGGTCGAGCCCGACAATCGGCTGGTATGCGCACACCTCGTTGATGGTGCCTTCTTCTTTGATGGTGTCGTTTACTTCGAGTT
>JADZFP010000519.1 GCA_020849825.1 Saprospiraceae bacterium | reverse complement strand
CGTTGCCGCAAAATCCTGTAAATCCTGTCGATCCTGTCCAACCTTTTTTTTAACCTGTCGGCTGGGACAGGGCGGTGTTTTTTTAGACAGGATGAACAAGATTTACAGGATAAAAAAGCCGCATTATCCTGTAAATCCTGTTGATCCTGTCCAACCTTTTTTTCAACCTGTCGAACCTGTCAAATCATTTAAACTCATTTGTCATGTGTATTCTTTACCCTTTCCTTCTCCTGCTTTTGCCCCTGTGGGCGGCGGCGCAACCCACCCCCTTCTGCACCGGAACGACCAACGGATTTGTCGTCGATTTCGCCGAATACCAGGGCGAACTGTACGCCACCGGTTTTTTCACCAAAATATGCAACCAGACGACCGGCTACGTGGCCCGCTGGAACGGCGCCCAATGGCAACAGGGCGCCCAGGGCGGCATCGACGAAGGCCACGCGCTGGAAGTCATCGGCGACGCCCTGCTTATTGCGACCTATGAATTCGGCGTCGATACCAACTACATCGTGCGCTGGAACGGCACGACGCTGAGTTCACTGGGCGCCGTGTACCGCACCAATCCGAACCCCAACCAAAGCCTGACGGCTTCCGTTTACGACATCATCGAATACGGGGGCGGGATCGTCGTCTGCGGCGAGTTCAACCGCGTCGACGGCCAGCCCATGTCGGGTATCGCGCGCTGGAACGGCCAGCAGTGGGATACGCTCGGCAGCGGACTGAGCGGCTCGTTTGCTGGCGGACCGGCGATATTGTATCCGCACCAGATGACCGTGTTCGACGGCGACCTGATCGTGTGCGGCAATTTTCTCAAAGCCGGCGGCCAGACGGTCAACGGTATCGCCCGCTGGGACGGCCAGCAATGGCACCCGCTGGGCGAGGGCTTCAACAGCACGGTGTACGGGCTGGGCGTGTTCAACGGACAATTGTATGCCGGCGGGGCCTTTACGGCCTCCGGGGCAACCCCGCTCGAATGCCTGGCCCGCTGGAACGGCAGCGCCTGGGAATACCCCGGCTACGGCTTTCAGCACTCGATCGCGGGCGTGCAGCCATTTGTTCACACCCTGCGGCAAATTGGCGACAGCCTGTTCGTCGCCGGCGGATTCAACCGGGTGAGCCTCGAATCGGGCGACCTGCTGACCGGCTCGGGCGTGGTGGCGATCAACAGCGCCGGTCAGATCAACCTCCTGGGCGGCGGGACGCCCAACAGGGATATTGAAGCCGTCATCCCCTACGACGGCGGCGTCCTGCTGGGCGGCGGCGGCAATACGGGCAGCGGCTATGTCGGCTTCTGGAACCCCCAAACCTCGGCCATGGAAGACCTGAGCGATGCCGATGCCCCGAAAGTACGCCCCAACCCCGCCCGCGACCGCATCGACGTGTCCGACTGGACCGGGCGCGGATACCGCTCGCTGCGGCTGATCGATCTGCGCGGCCAAACCCTGCTCGAAACCGCGCTCGAACCCGGAACCGGGGAGCTTGTGCTGCCGGATTTGCCCGCCGGCCTGTATGCCCTGCAGTTCGACGGCAGCCGGCAATACGGTCGGGGACATTGTTTAATCAGCGTTTTGCCGAATAAATGAGCTCGTAATTCAAAAACACCCGCCTTTTCTCCAACTTGCCGCCTGAAAATAAACACACCATGCAACGACTCCTGTCTTTCGTTCTCCTCCTTTTGGCGGCCGGCCATTTGTTTGCCCAAACCGAATTGCCCACCCCGCGCAACATCCAGGCCACCTACGAAAAAGGCACGCGCAGCCGCGACGGCCGGCCCGGGCCCAAATACTGGCAAAACACCGCCCAATACACCATCAACATCCGCTTTGCCCCCTCCACCCGCCTCATTGAAGGGGAGGAGGAAGTTACGTACGTGAACAACAGTCCCGACACCCTGCGCGAGATCCAGTTCAAACTCTACCCCAACATTTACCAAAAAGGCGCCACCCGACTCATGAGCTTCGACCCCGACGACATCACCGAGGGCGTCAAAATCAGCCGTTTGAGCGTCGACGGCGTGGAGCGCAAGCCCAACAGCTGGCGCATCAGCGGCACCAATATGAACATTCGCCTGAGCAAACCCCTGCCGCCCGGCCAGAGCATCGTGTTCAACCTCGCCTACGCGTACACCCTCAACCGCGAGTCGCACCTGCGCACCGGCCAGATCGACCCCGGCGCCTGGTTTATCGCCTATTTTTTCCCCCGCATTGCCGTGTACGACGATATCGACGGCTGGAACCGCTTCCCCTACCTCGGTACCCAGGAGTTTTACAACGATTTCTGCGATTTCAACCTCTCCGTCACCGTGCCCAAAGACTACCTCGTGTGGGCCACCGGCGACCTCACCAATTGCAGCGAAGTGTTGCAGCCCGAGTATTGCAGCCGCCTGGCCCGCGCCGAACAGTCGGACGCGCTCACCGTCGTGATCGACAGCCTCGACCTGAAAAAAGGCGGCATCACCGCCGACCGGCCTGAAAACACCTTCCGTTTCAGGGCGCAAAACGTGACCGACCTCGCGGTGGCCATCAGCAACCACTACCTCTGGTATGCCACCAGCGTGCGCGTCGATCCGGCCACGGGCCGCCGCACCCGCGTCGACGCCGTGTTCAATCCCGAACACCGCGACTATTTCGAGGTGGTACACTTCGCCCGCCAGACGGTGGAAGCCATGAGTTACCGCTTTCCGCGCTGGCCCTTCCCCTTCCCGCACGTCACCGTGTTCGACGGCCTCGACCAGATGGAATACCCCATGATGGTCAACGACAACCCGCTCGACGACCGCGCCGAAGCCATCGAACTCACCGACCACGAGGTGTTTCACATGATGTTCCCCTTCTACATGGGCACCAACGAAACCAAATACGGCTGGATGGACGAAGGCTGGGCCACCATGGGCGAATGGCTCATTACCGCCATGATCGACAGCACGATCGTCGACGATTACGGCGTGGCGCCCTACGCCGCCGCCGCCGGCACCGAGATCGACCTGCCCATCATGACGCCCACCACCCAGCAGTACGGCACCACCCAGTTTCTCAACTCCTACCCCAAACCCGCCCTGGGCTACTACTACGCCCGCGACCTGCTCGGCGACGAACTGTTTTTCAAAGGCCTGCACCACTACATCCGGACCTGGAACGGCAAACACCCCATGCCCAACGATTTTTTCTACTGCATGAACACCGGCTCGGGCGTCAACCTCAACTGGTTCTGGCAGCGCTGGTTCTTCGACGACGGCGCCCCCGACCTGGCCATCGCCCGCTTCAATGGCGACAAACGCGAAAAAGAAATCCTCATCGAGGCCAAAGGCGCCAAACCCGTCCCCGTCGACCTCACCCTGCGCTTCACCGACGGCAGCGAACAAAAACTCCATTACAACGTGAGCGTGTGGGAAAAAGGCGGCAAAAGTTTCCTGGTCAAAATCACCACCGAAAAAACCGTGCAGTCCATCCGCCTGGGCAGTACCTATGTGCCGGATGTGAATCCGAAGGATAATGTGTGGGAGCGGTAGCAGGGAAGGCGCTACCCCTGTGAGGGTTTTAAACCCTCACAGGGGTGCTGAGTGGAGGGTTGCTGAGTGGGCGGAAACCCAGGTTTATTGCCTGGTACAGGTCGTTGTGAAATGGAATGTCTCCTGATGTGCTCCGCATAATCGTATTCGGGCGCCTGATAATCCAGGCTTTTGACATTTGTATGGCACACATAAGTGCCCGGAAAGTCGTGGCGGCAAGGTGCAATCTCCTCTTTTGCAGATGATGGTGAAGCAAACCGATAAGGGTTATCATAGCGGAACCGTCCCCCAACCCTATAAGGGTTTCAAACCCTTATAGGGCT
>JADZFP010000518.1 GCA_020849825.1 Saprospiraceae bacterium | reverse complement strand
CCCAATAAAGTGTCACGCCAAGTCGCAAAGCGCGCAAAGAATTTGATCCTTTGCGCGCTTTGCGACTTGGCGTGACACTTTATTGTTCTGAGACTTTGGGCCAGCCGGACTTGCGAGACAACATCGTCTCCCGTGAAGTGATACTAGCGTATTAAGCTTCCCCGGGATTTACCGTTTGTTTTTCTTCTTTTCCTCCTGGAAGCGCATGACCTCCTCCATCACTTGCGGGAGTTGCTCGGCGCCGATTCGTTTCATGAGAATCTCGTGGCTGCGATCGAGGATGAAGATTTGCGGGGTGGTTTTGACGTCGTACAGCGTCTTGTAACGGCTCTGGATATAGGGGTCGTAAGTATTGAGGAAAAGGAAGTCGGAAAATCCTTTCTCCTCGATGCTTTTCCAGCACTCCGGCCCTTTGTCCGACACAGCGGTACAAACAGCGAATACTTTCACGCCGCGGTCTTTGAATTTGGTGGCAAATTCGACCATATACGGCGCAGATTTTTTACAGTGGCTGCATTCGGGGTCCCAGAAAAACAACACGGTGTAATCCGCATCGACATCCCAGAGCGTAACGGGCTGGTTGTTACGATCTTTGACCGTAATGTTCGGCGCGATTTTTCCGATCAGGATGGGCTCGAGCCGGGCGGCATTGTCGCAGATTTTTTCCAGGTCTTCTTTCTTCATCCAGGGCGCCTGGTTGGTGCAGTAGTAGTTTTTGGCCAGGTGAACGTAACAGGCGTCCATACCGACGAAAGTCGACTTGGCGTAGTAGTTCAGGAAGTGGATCAGGAAGTACTTGTAGTTTTCCGGCGACGATTTCATTTGTCCCAGCACGTAGTCGAGCGCCATATTGATACTGTCGGGGTGCTGAGGGATCATTTTATTGACGTAATAATCCACCTTGCTGAACAGGATGGGGCTGTGCAGCAGGCATTCGTCACCGAGGGTCAGGTTGTCAAAATAATGCGCGCGCGCCCAGTAGTATTTTTTCCGTTGCACCTCTTTCTCGTCGCCTGTAAACTCCGGCACTTCTGGCTCCATCGAGGCTTTGATAATCTTGGCGCTGAGCGTGGAAGGGTGTTTGGCGATGAGATCGGTTTGGTATTTTTTGACTTTTTTATCAATCGCCAATATTTGGCCTGCAATTCGGGTGGAATCGGCGGGGTTGCCTTTTGCCCGTGACAGTTGTGCGCGGAGGGTATCCGATTCCGGCCGCTGCTCGTTGAGGAAACGCAGGTAGTTGTAGAACAGTTCGTTGTCTGGTGAGCCCTTTATTTTCAGGGTACCGACGACGTTTTTGGCGTCTCCTGTAACGGTCAGTTGCTGCTCGTCCGAATTGATGAGCAGTTGCACGAAGTTGTTGTCGGGTTTCAGGACCAGCAGATAGACGCCGCAGGGCAACATCGTATCGGCCTGAAAGGTGAACCAGCCGTCGGCGTCGACCGCGACCGTGTCTTTTACGTATTGTTTTTCGCCGTAGTGCCAGCCAAGAATGAGTTCCTGCTGGGGGTAATTGTCGAGTTTTACCCGGATTTTGTATCCTTTCCCATCCGGATTGGCGGCGGAAAGGAACAGGATGGAGAACGTAGCAAGAAGGAATGTTGCGAATGTGCGTTTCATTCGAGACAGGTTTTGAACAATGTTAATTTGGAAAATTAGACGGGCAAATATCCCCAAGTCATTTGATCTGGTACCGGGGTTTGTCAAATGTTAACACCCGATGCGCTTCAAGATGCTTGCAAAACGGGCCGCGCTGCCGGGCGGGTGTTAACAAAAAGAAAACGGCGGCGGCTTTACTGCAGGTTGTATTCCTTGATTTTCCGGTATAAGGTTCGTTCCGAGATTTTCAGTTCTTCTGCGGCTTCCTTCCGGCGGCCGTTGTATTTTTTCAGCGCGCGGCGAATCGCTTCCTTTTCTATTTCGTCCATGGCCAGGGGGGCGTCTTCCACTTCCGATTTGTCGTAGTGCGGCGTCGTACCGTTGCGAACCGGGTCGATGATGATCGGCGTGACTTTGTTGCCCGGCTCATCCGACGGGAAGTAAGCCGGACGCTCCACCGGCTCAAAGTCTTCCTGAACGGCACTGCCGAGCCCGTGCTGAATAGAGCGGTAATTGCCCAATTCGGGCATGTGAAGATTGTTGCTGCGCACCAGTTCGTAGATCAGCGATTTCAGGTCGTTGAGGTCGCTTTTCATCTCGAACAAGACTTTGTACAGAATCTCCCGCTCCTGAAATTCGGACCCTGCCGGGCCGTGTCCGGAGCCCTGATCGATGCGCATCGGCAGATTTCGGGTAAACATCTGCGGCATTATCTGCTGCAGCGATTCCGCCGTGATGGATCGTTCTTCCGAAAGGACGGACAATTGTTCGGCGACGTTTTTCAACTCGCGGATATTGCCCGGCCAGCGGTAGTTTTCGAGTACCAGCTCGGCTCTTTCATCGAGGCGCACGGGCTGCATGCGGTATTTTTCGGCAAAATCGGTGGCGAATTTCCGGAACAACACCGGTATGTCTTCCCGGCGTTCGTGCAAGGCGGGCACCCTGATCGGCACGGTATTGAGACGGTAAAAAAGGTCTTCTCTGAATTTGCCTTTGCGCACCCGCTCCTGCAAATCCACGTTGGTGGCCGCGATCACCCGCACGTCGGTACGTTCGACACGGGCAGCGCCGACACGGATGACTTCGCCGGTTTCCAGCACGCGGAGGAGATAGGCCTGGGTATCGGAAGGCATTTCACCGATTTCATCGAGGAAAATCGTGCCGCCGTTGACGGTTTCGAAGTAGCCTTTCCGGTCGCTGACCGCACCGGTAAAAGCGCCTTTTTCGTGCCCGAACAGCTCCGAATTGATCGTGCCTTCGGGTATGGCGCCACAATTGATGGCGATAAAATCGCTGTGTTTACGGGCGCTGAGCGCATGTATGACTTTGGAGAATACTTCCTTGCCCACACCACTTTCCCCGTTGATGAGCACAGTTAAATCCGTGGGTGCAACACGGACGGCCGTTTCCAGTGCCGCATCGAGCAGGGGAGAGGTGCCGATAATGCCAAAGCGGGCCTTTATGGATTGGAGGTTGATTGCCATTACTAAAAAACTGATTGCAGGTTTTGAGGTGCTGATACGCTGTGGTTAATCCTGATCCACCCCGAGGTTTTTGGCGACCTTATCGGAGAAAAAGAAATAGGTAATTTTCCATTTCCCTTCGTAGCGATAAAAAATGAACTTGAAGATCAGCGGCAATTTGTATTTAAACACGCAGGTGTAGGACAAGACACTTTCGGAATGTTTGGTCTTCTCTACAATTTCGAAACCTTCGCAGTTGCCGTAATTGTCGTGAACATACCGGAACTGACCATTGAAGTTTTCCGTCGACTCTTTGTCGAGATTCAGGTCGGTCAGGTACATGGAAGTCACTTTTTCCGGGTTGTCACTTTTGAGTATGGTGACGATGTCGGCGATTATTTCTTCCGGATTTTTCGACTGCGCACGGGCGTTGCCGTGCAGGAGCAGTCCTGCGAAAAGGATAAGGGTAAGTGCTTTCATAATCGGAAATTGGGTTGGTTAAATAATGTCGCCCAGTAACGTTGCGCTGGTCGTATCGCGAATTTTGACCATCGCATAATCGCCGGGTTTGAGTCCTTCTTTTTTGGGGAACACAACCATTTTGTTCTGGGTATTCCGGCCGCAGAAATCAGCCGCCGATTTTCGCGAGTCGCCTTCGATCAGTACCTTGAACGTTTTACCGATGTCTTGCTGGTTGTGACGCAGCGAGATGGCGGTTTGCAGGCGGATCACTTCGTTCAGACGCCGTTTTTTTATTTCCTCGGGAATGTCGTCGGCGTATTTGCGCGCAGCCAGGGTGCCGGGCCTTTCGGAGTAAAAGAACATGTACGACATCGAATAATTGGCCCATTCGATCATCGAAAGGGTGTCTTGATGCTCTTCCTCCGTTTCCGAGCAAAAACCGGTGATAATATCGCTGGACACCGCGGCATCGGGCAGGATACGGCGGATGGCGCGAATGCGGTCTTCGTACCAGGCCCGGTCGTAGGTGCGGTTCATCAGTTCGAGGATGCGGGAATTGCCCGATTGTACCGGCAGGTGGATGTATTTACAGATGTTCTCGTGGCGCGCCATGACATGCAGCACCTCATCGGTCATGTCTTTGGGGTGACTGGTACTGAACCGCACGCGCAGGTCGGGGTGGATATTGGCCGTCATGTCCAGGAGTTGGGCAAAGTTGACGACATGGCCGGTCTCCGGATTTTCCCATTTGTAAGAGTCGACGTTTTGTCCCAGCAAGGTGACCTCACGGTAGCCTTTTTCGAACAAATCGGCCGCTTCCGCCGCAATGCTGAACGCGTCGCGCGAACGTTCGCGGCCGCGCGTAAACGGCACCACGCAGAACGAGCACATATTGTCGCAGCCCCGCATGATGGAGATAAACGCCGTTACGCCGTTGGATTCGAGGCGTACCGGGCTGATATCGGCATAGGTTTCTTCCCGGCTCAACAGCACGTTGACCATGCGATCGCCGTCTTCGGCGCCGCCGATCAGGTTGGGCAGGTCGCGGTAGGCATCGGGACCAACGACCAGGTCGACCAGTTTTTCTTCTTCGAGCAGTTTCTTTTTCAGGCGTTCAGCCATACAGCCCAGAATGCCGACCATTGCGCCGGGGCGTTCTTTTTTGACCGTTTCAAAAGCTCGGAGTCGTTTCCGAACGGTTTCTTCCGCCTTTTCACGGATAGAACAGGTGTTGATCAGAATCAGGTCGCTCTCCTCTACATTTCGGGTTGCGACGTACCCTATGTCGCCCAGAATGCTCGCAACGATCTCCGAATCGCTGAAATTCATCTGACAACCATAGCTTTCGATGTAAAACTTGCGCAGTCCGGGTTGTCCGGCGCCGCTCATCTGATCTTTAAAAAACACACTTCCTTGCTTGATCTCGTCGATTGTTTTGATGCCTTCAAGCGTCGGGTTGCTGTCGTACATAGTCTTTTTTCAAATTTAGCGGCGCAAAGATAGGGGAATAATCCGGGCAAAATGACAAAATGTCAGCCTCATTCTTCCCAAACCAACAGCCGGCTTTGCCGCTTGAAGGGCGGCTGATGAACGATCACCCAATACAATCCGCGGGGAATTTGGGGCTGCAACAGGTTATCGCCCTGCACCAGACGGGAACTGAACGTCATTTGCCCCAGGGTGTTGAACATTTCGACCCGGCAGTCGGGTTGCCCTACCGAAACCATAACCTGATCTTTGGCGGGATTGGGACAAAGGTGGAAAACCAGCGCCGCGGTTTCCGGAGCAGAAAGCGCTTTCCATTCATTATAAAGGGTTTGCAAAGAGTCAATGGGCTCCATACCTGCCGGCAGCGAAGCGACATTGAGGTCGAGCATGAGTTGCTCGTCTTCGTCGGTCGGGGCGGCTACGCGAAGGAAAGCGGAGAGCGAGGAGGTGCCGTTGTTGGTACAGCGCGTATCGGCGCCGACTACGTTTGCTCCCTGCAAAGCGGCCATCAGCCGGTCGGCCAGGGTGCCGGTGGCCGCCAGATATCGAGCTTCCATGCTGTCGACGATTTCCGGGCCGAGCAGGATGTTGCCCTGAATGGCATAAGTCGTGCCGGTGCGATGCCCCTTCCAGTCGAAACAGCTGTTGCCGGTAAAGGCCGCCGAACGGGGATTGCCTTGCGGATCGAAGTCGACAATGCCAAACTGGCGCTTTTGCGCGCCGAACAAGCCTTCCGGGTCGTTTTGTTTCAGCCATAGCAGAATTTCTTCGGGCGAAAGACCTTCCTCCATTTTCTGGCGGGCGTTGACCTGGTTGGCTGCCAGCCAGAACGATTGGGTATGAATGGCGCCACGACCCGGCAAAATATCGCTGATGATAATGGCGCCCCCGCTGCCCGGAAAGGTGATGTCGTCGAGACAGGAAGCGCCGGCGCTGCCGATTTCGCCGGTCAAAGTATCGACAGCAACGATTGAAAAAGTATGCTGCGCTGTAAGCTGGATGCCCGACAGGAAGAATAAAACGAAGTAAAGTGATTTCATGATAGAGAGCGTTTAGTGGTTATGGCCAGATGCTTTTTAAACGGTATATCGATCCGCGCACCAGTTGTACCGTTTCTTTGCCGCTGTAAAGTTCAATTTCGGTGAAATGCCCGGACGGGAAAAATATTTCTGTCATCGTGGTTGCGCCTTCGTCGGCAAACAACTCGCAGGAAGCAACATCCAACACAATTTTGAGGCGCATGGTTTTGCCTGTTTCGATTCGGGGGGCATAGTGTACGTTGGGGCCAAAAACGCTGGAAAAGGCATTGGCGCCGGCGAGCGTGCGATCGCTGTAAAATTGATTTCGTAGGGCATCGAAACCGATACGGTAGGTTTCTCCGCCTGGATT
>JADZFP010000517.1 GCA_020849825.1 Saprospiraceae bacterium | reverse complement strand
GTAAACGCATCAGAGCGCAGAAATAACCCTTTTTTCAAATCCTCGCATCCTCAAATCCTCGCATCCTCCAACCTTCATCTACTTATTTTTCGCAATTTTCACCAATTCATTCAACTTCCAGAGCGCGTCCATCGGGGTCATGGTATTCAGATCCAGGGACAACAGTTCTTCCTTGATTTTCATGGTGAATTCATCCACATCGAAGATGTGCAATTGCAGCGGTGCGGCGATGTTTTTGACTTTTTTGCGCAGGTCTTCCGTTGCCGGCTGATTTTTTTCCTGTACCGGCGGGCGCTGCCGGTCGGCCGATTCGATGTGTTGTTGTTCGAGGGTGGCCAATATTTCCTGGGCGCGTTCCACGACTACCTGCGGCATACCCGCCAGGCGCGCCACATGGATGCCGAAGGAGTGATTGGAGCCGCCGGGCGTGAGTTTGCGCAGGAAGATAACCTTGTGGCCCAGTTCGCGGGTGCTGATGTGGTAATTATGGATACGCGGGTGGGTTTCGGCCAGTTCGTTGAGTTCGTGGTAGTGGGTAGCGAAGAGGGTTTTGGGTCGTGCCCGTTCGTTGTTGTGCAGGAATTCAGCCAGGCTCCAGGCGATGGAAATGCCGTCGTAGGTAGAGGTACCGCGCCCGATTTCGTCGAGCAGGATGAGCGAGCGCTCGCTGACGTTGTTCATAATCAGCGCCGTTTCATTCATTTCCACCATAAACGTACTTTCCCCCCCGCTGATATTATCGCTGGCGCCTACGCGGGTAAATACCTTGTCGACCAGACCGATACGCGCTGCGTCGGCCGGTACGAAGCTGCCCATTTGCGCCATGAGTGTAATGAGTGCGGTTTGGCGCAGGAGGGCCGATTTACCGGCCATATTGGGGCCGGTGAGCAGGATAATTTGCACGTCTTCGTTGTCGAGCCACACGTCGTTGGGCACAAACTGCTCTCCGACAGGCAGTTGCCGTTCGATCACCGGGTGCCGGCCGGCTTTGATGTCGACCACCGTAGAGTCGTCCACTTCCGGACGCACGTAGTGGTACTGGGCGGCATTTTTGGCAAAGGTGAGCAGGCAATCGAGCCGGGCCACCAGTTGGGCATTGTGCTGGATCGGCTGGATATATCCGGCGGTTTCTTCCACCAGTTGGCGGAAGATGCGTTCTTCCAGTTCCAGCATCTTTTCTTCGGCGCCCAGAATTTTGGCTTCCAGTTCTTTCAATTCGGGGGTGATGTATCGTTCGCCGTTGGCGATGGTTTGTTTACGCGTCCATTCGGGCGGCACCTGGTCTTTCCATTTGCTGGTGACTTCGAGGTAGTACCCGAACACGTTGTTGAACCCGATTTTCAGGCTGGAAATGCCGGTTCGTTCCGTTTCGCGCTGCTGGATAGCCAGCAGGTGTTCACGGCTGTTGCGGGCGATGCTGCGCAGTTCGTCGAGTTCGGGGTGTGCGCCGTCGGCAATGGCGCCTCCTTTTCGCGTATCGGTTGGCGGGTCGGGGGCGATGGTGGCTTCGATGCGCTGGCGCAGGGTGAGGCAAAGTTGCAGGGTATCGGCCATCTTGCCGAGTTCGGGTCCC
This sequence comes from Saprospiraceae bacterium, assembly GCA_020849825.1. Classification (GTDB taxonomy): domain Bacteria; phylum Bacteroidota; class Bacteroidia; order Chitinophagales; family Saprospiraceae; genus M3007. Next base: position 1,910 of record JADZFP010000517.1, on the reverse strand, counting down.
GCGCCGGAGAGCGATTCTTTCAAATGTTCAATGGCCAGCAGGGCGCGCCGCAAGGCCATGACTTCGCGCGGGTTGATTTTTCCGACCGCCGTTTTGGCCATGAGCCGTTCCAGATCGCCTATTTGTCGCACATGGGGTTCCAGTTCCGACATAAATTCAGGCTGGTCGACAAAATAGGTAACCACTTCCTGTCTTTCCCTGATTTGGGTCAGGCTGGTCAGCGGAAGCAGTATCCATTTTTTGAGCAGGCGGGCGCCCATAGGGCTCAGTGTTTTGTCGAGCACCTGTAACAATGAAGTTCCGTGTTCCTGGTTGGCGCTTACCAGTTCCAGGTTCCGGATCGTAAACCGGTCGAGCCACACGTAGCGGTCGGTCTGCAGACGGCTGATGCTCAGGATATGCGCCAGTCGGGTGTTTTCGGTGGCAGCGAGGTAGTGGAGCGCTGCCCCGGCCGCCGTTTGGGCCAGGTCGAGTTCATCTACGCCAAAACCTTTGAGGCTGGCGGTCTGGTAGTGCTGGAGGAGTTTTTCGCGGGCGAAGTCGTGCGTAAAAATCCAGTCTTCCAACGCATAGCAATAAAACCGGTCGCCAAACAGTGTAACAAATTCCTTCTGGCGGCTTTTGGGCAACACGATCTCGGCGGGTTTGAAGCTCTGGAACAGTTTGTCGATGGTAGGCGTGTCGCCTTCGCTGACAAAAAACTCGCCGGTACTGATATCGAGGAAAGCCACGCCAAACCGTTCGTTGGGGGCCCAGGCCAGGGTGGCCAGGTAATTATTTTGATGGTGCTCCAGCAAAGCGTCGTCGGTCGTAACGCCGGGGGTAACCACCTCGGTGACAGCACGGCGAACGACTTTTCCCGGCACCGGTTTTTCCATTTGTTCGCAGATGGCCACCCGGTAGCCGGCGCGCACGAGCCGGGGCAGGTACATATCGAGCGCATGGTGCGGGAATCCGGCCAGTTCGACGTCGGAGCCGCCGTTATTACGGCTGGTCAGGGTGATGCCCAGGGCTTTGGAGGCCCGAACGGCGTCTTCTCCGAAGGTTTCGTAAAAGTCGCCCACCCTGAAAAGCAAAACGGCATCCGGGTGTTTGGCCTTTACCTGAACATACTGCGCCATCAGGGGGGTCGTAGGCGGAGCACTGTTGGAGCTTGATTCGTTTTTTTTGGTACGCGCCATGCAGAGAAGCCGGTCTGTAAAAATTATTGAAAATACGAAAATTGAACGGCAAATGTAAGGCGAAGCGCCGGTGTGGGCATACCGAATTTCGAGGCGCAACCAGACTTATTAAAATGCGGTTTCAGGAATATTTGAAAAAGCCAAACAGGCTTGTTTTGCGAAATATTAATACATTCGCCACGCCTCCTCCAAAATTGAATTTTTCCAATCCCTCATTTTTTTCCTAATCCGAACACTGACACGCAGCCCCCTATGCGCTGTCAAATTTGTATTTTTCTCGTCCAAACCTGCATAACAAAACTACTATGGCTCGTTGGTTTACACTCTTAACCCTGGTCATCACGGCTTTTTTTGCCCACCAACTTAACGCACAACAAACGCTTCAGGTAACGCTGGAAGGGCGTCAGGTGCGCGTACCGCTGACGGTTTCCCATGGCAAACATCAGGTTATCCTGAACGGCCTGACGCCCGGCGAAACCTACTCCGTCAACGCCGTTCCAATGGCGGCGGGACAACGTTCCACTTTCGAGTTGTTCATGGCTGACGCTGTTCAGGAAAAAAAGGCGGTTTCCATGACGCGCGGCGACTCGCCCGCAGAACGGCGATTTGTCGCCGAGGGAGCCCAGGCAGCCTTTTTATTAGCCAGTGAAAACTTTGAGCCTGGTACGACGGATATGCCGCTGTACCTGTCGGTCATGTGCGAAAGTTGCCCCAATACCTGGATGGAAG
>JADZFP010000516.1 GCA_020849825.1 Saprospiraceae bacterium | reverse complement strand
TGAACGACGTGGCGCGCCTTTCTTTTCCCGAAGTTTTTCAGGTTGTCATGCAACAAAGCAATCAGGACAATGATGGAGAAGACAACAACCCGACCAACACGATTTTTGAAGAAGAGGTAAAGCACAAAGAGATGCGCGAACGGATTGAGACTTGCGCAATTGTTTTCGAGGGAGAGGTAGACGTTCGCACTGCGCACCTCATTTTTGACGACGAGGTGCGTCACCTGGCATTTTTGCCCATATTCTCTCCACCCCCCAACCGGGCTTGATTTTCCGCTTTTTATTTCAGGTTTGAATGAATCCGGCCCGCAAGGCAGGGTTCTCGTGTGTATTATTTCATCCGTCGGATACGGCCTGAATTCAGGTGTATGCCGTCGTATTCCTTCAAATTCTATGGAAAAGCCCAACTATATTGCTAACCTAAAGTTCGACCTTCCAGCAGGTCTTGTTATTTTCCTGATTGCAGTACCCTTGTGTCTTGGCATTGCCCTGGCATCCGGCGCGCCATTGTTTTCCGGTATGATCGCCGGTATTGTCGGCGGCCTGGTAATCGGGTTTCTCAGCAATTCGCACACCAGCGTGAGTGGACCGGCCGCGGGTCTGACGGCGGTCGTACTCGTTGCTATTCAACAACTTGGAAGTTTTGAAACGTTTTTGCTGGCCGTTGTGCTGGCAGGCGTCTTCCAGCTTATCCTCGGTTTTGCCCGGGCAGGCACTATTGCCAACTTTTTCCCGACCAACGTGATCAAAGGCATGCTGACGGCCATCGGGATCATTATTATTCTGAAACAAATACCTCATGTCTTGGGGTACGACAGTGATACCGAGGGCGATGAAGCCTTTTTGCAGTCGGACGGCGGCAACACATTTTCAGCCATTTGGAACTCGATCACCGAATTTATTCACCCCGGAGCCACGCTGGTCGCATTGATTTCAATTGGCATCCTGTTGCTTTGGGAAAAACCGGCTATAAAAAAATTATCGGGCCCGATTCCCGGCGCTTTGGTTGCTGTAATTGCGTCGATTCTGCTCAATGAATTGTTCAAAACGGTTGGCGGAAGCTGGGTAATCACGCCGACACACCTGGTCAACATGCCTGTGGCCGATAGTTTGAGCGGTTTTTTCAACCAGTTTTCCTTGCCCGATTTCAGCCAATGGAACAACCCCAAAGTGCTGACAGTTGCACTGACGATCTGCGCCGTCGCATCCATCGAAACGCTGCTTTGCATCGAAGCCGTGGACAAGATCGATCCGCAGAAGCGTACAAGTAACCCAAACAAGGAACTTTTCGCCCAGGGCGTAGGCAACATGGTTTCCGGCCTGATCGGCGGCTTGCCGGTCACCTCCGTGATCGTGCGCAGTTCGGCCAACGTAAATGCCGGCGCCCGTACCAAAATGGCCGCGATAGTACACGGCCTGCTGATTTTTGTCTGCGTACTTTTCATCCCCAATATCCTGAACCTCATTCCGCTCGCGGCACTTGCCGCCGTGCTGATTCTTACCGGCTACAAACTGGCTAAAATCTCCATTTTTAAAGAAATGTGGACCAACGGAAAATATCAGTGGTGGCCGTTTATCATCACAGTAGTTGCCGTTGTATTTACCGACCTGCTCACGGGCGTGGGCATCGGCCTTGCCGCCAGTATTTTCGCGATTCTGCGGGGCAATATGAAAAATACCTACTTCTTCCACCGCAAAGAATACCACGAGGGCGATGTGATTTACATCAAATTGTCGCAGGAAGTTTCTTTCCTCAACAAGGGCAGCATCAAACTCACCCTCGACCACCTGCCGGAAAACACCAAAGTCGTGATTGACGCTACCGACACCGCTTACATCGATTTCGACGTACAGGAGATCATTCAGGACTTCCTCAAAGTAAATGCCCCGGCTAAAAACATTCAGTTCAAACTCCGGGGCTTCCAGGAAAAATACAACTACTGGGTCGCCGATTTTGTACACGTCGAACCACCGGGCCCTCCCGTCAAAACCGCGCCCAAAGAACCCAACAACACCCTCTCCACTACTACTCTAAACTAATTGCCTTATGCGTACGCTCACCAAAGAAATGCAAGATAACATCACTCCTGCTCTGGCCCTCGAACTGTTGCGCCGCGGCAACCACCGGTTTGTCAACAACCTCAAACTGCACCGCAATCTGCTCGAACAGGTCAATGAAACCAAATCAGGCCAGCACCCCTTTGCCGTGATTCTCAGCTGCATGGACTCGCGTACCTCGGCCGAGCTGATTTTCGACCAGGGCCTCGGCGATATTTTCAGCATCCGAATTGCCGGAAATATCCTCAATGAAGACATCGTGGGTTCCATGGAATTTGCCTGCAAAGTTGCTGGCGCCAAAATTATCCTCGTCCTCGGCCACACCAAATGCGGCGCGGTCAAAGGCGCCTGCGACGGCGTAAAACTGGGCAATCTCACCCCCTTGCTTCGCAAAATCGAACCGGCCATCATCAACACCTCCGTAACCAGCTTCGAGGTGTCCAACAGCTACGCATTCGTCGACGCCGTTGCCACCAACAATGTACACTTTGTAATGGACGAACTCGCACAGGCCAGCCCCATCCTGTCTGAAATGGTTCACGACGGCTCCATTGCCATCGTAGGCGGCATGTACAACATAGAAACCGGCAAGGTCGACCTCTTTGAACACGAACACATCAGTCATCTCGAACTCAGCAAGGAAGAGTTGAGCGCACTGATTGCATAAAGAATACAGCAGTAGATTATTTGAAGGATGTTCTTTTGACCCGCCCGCTGTAAAAGTGCGGCGGGTTTTTTATTCAACTCCCCACTCATCACTCTCCACTCATCACTAATAAAAAAATCCCCTCCGCAGCCTTCACTTTTTCGCGGGTGAAATACGCACGACAAAGCAAAGGCGCAGAAGGGGATACGGAGAATGAAAGCCCGTTA
>JADZFP010000515.1 GCA_020849825.1 Saprospiraceae bacterium | reverse complement strand
CAGTTTCACCCCGAAGCCGACCCCGCCGGCTTGCTCAATTATTTTGTGGAAGAGGAGCGGACACTCGCGATTGTGGAAGAGCACGGCGAGGGGCGTTATGATCGAATGATCCGCGACCTGGCCAATCCGCAAAAGATCCAGCGCACGTTCGAAACAATTATCCCCAATTTTCTCGATCATGCACTGGAGCAATTGATCGCCGAGAGCGTCTACTGAACATCAATACGGAACGACCGCCAGGCCTTTGCTTTGTTGTACCAACACGTTGCCTGCGCCCAGCCAGGCGGGAAGCCCCTGCGCACCGCCAATGATTTTTTCAGTTTGGTTCATGGCCGGGAAAACGATCGCCTGCAAGCGGTCGTCGCTGAGGTAAACCAGCCCTTCGCGGGTCAATTGAAATGTATTTATGCCTTTGAGCGGAAGCGTTCGCACCAGTTGGGCGTACGCGTCGAAATGGAACAGGCCCTTCTCCGGGTCGGAAGCAAAAACGCCCTGGCCGTCGTCGCGCAGGCAGGTAATTTGCTGTCGGCCGGGTAGAAGCAGATTGAGCGGCTGACTCTCAAAGAGTTGCGTTCCGTCGGGGTTGAGTTTTCGCAATTGAAAAGCAATTTCGTCGTAGAGCCAGATGTTGCCGTCGGCCGCCGACGCCACGGTGCGCACCTCGGGGAAGCCTGCGGAAATAAGATTGAGTTCGCCCAGCGGAGTCAGGCTGCGGTCGAGAAAAACCACCGTGCGAAAATCGGCGAACCACACGAGTACTTTCAGGGGATTGCTCACGTCGACCGAATGGATGTTGCCCAGCCTGTTGTTGGTGTAGCGGGTCAGTAGCCGTCCGTCGGGGGCGTACTTTTCAAGGGCATTGCCCGTCGTGACGAGGTATACCTGTCCCAAATTGTCGCTGGTAGCCCATTTGGCCTGCACGGGAATAAGAAGGCCGGCGTTCAAGGTGTCGGCGTGTTGAGCCATCAGCGCGGAGTTGGCAACTAAGAGGCTGAAAATCAGGAGTCTGAGCACAGGGTGCATGGTTATTATTCGTATTTCCAGATATCGCCCCAAAGGCGCGCGCCGCCGTCGAGGTATACGGTTTCACCGGTCATATAGGCCGCGGCGGGGCTGGCCATATACATAACGAGCGCGGCTACTTCGTCCGTGGTACCCAGCCGGCGCATCGGGATGGTGGCCTCGATGCCCTCGAGCAGTTCGGGCGGGTAGTTGTCCAGTCCGCTGCTGCGGATAATGCCCGGCGCAATGCAATTGATGCGCAAGCCCCGGCGCGCCCATTCGACGGCCAGCGACTGGCTGAGGTTCATCACCCCTGCCCGGGCAGCCGCCGTGTGCGACATGCCGGCAAAACCCCGGTAATTATTGACGACGATATTGATGATGTTTCCTTGTTGTTGCGGCAAAAAAAAGCGGCGGGCCATGGTTTGCGTCACCAGCCAGGTACCGTTGAGATTTGTGTTAATAACGGCCTGCCATCCTTTGGGTGTGATGTCTTCGGCGGGGCTTGGAAACTGACCGCCAGCATTATTGACGAGTATATCGAGCCGGCCGTTGCCTCGTTGGGCGATAAAATCGGCGAGTTGTTCGACCTGTTCGGGTTCGCGGATGTCGGTTGCCAGGGCGTGTACTGGTCCAAGAACAGATAATTCAGGGAGGGCTTTTTCAAGGCGCCCCGGTTTTCGGGAGGCAATGAATACCGTGGCGCCCAGTTGCAGAAACTGTCGGGCGATGGCCTGCCCGATTCCGCTGCCGCCACCGGTGACCAGGACGTGTTGTTGCGCAAAAAGATCGGAAACGTACATAAAGGGATGTTTTTTGAATGTTATAAATGCCAAAATGGCATTAGGTGGTGCGATAGGTGTCATTTTGGCACTAGGTCTTTTGTTCTAAATGTCAAAATGTACGCTGTATGGGCAATGGCATAGCAATTGAAAAGGAGCGATCAAATATTGATTTTAACAAGCAATCCTTTTTGCACCATGACACTCGTAAAATTTCAGCCGGCTCACTATCGCGGCCTGTTCGACTTCCTGTCGCCCCAATTTGACCCTTCCGCCACTCAACCGGCCGTAAATATCGTACAAACGCCGCAGGGCTTCCGTATCGAAATCGCGGCGCCAGGCCTTGAAAAATCCGATTTTAACATTCGTATTGAAGACGGTATGCTGCACGTATCGGCGCAAAAAGAGGCGCAGGCTACCGACAATGGCGAACAGGTTCGCCGCCGGGAGTTCTCTTTCCGCTCCTTCCGCCGCAGTTTCAGGTTGCCGGATACCACCGACCCGGCACAGATCGGCGCCACTTATCACAACGGGATTCTGCTCCTCAATTTGAGCAACAAACCCGAAGCGCAGCCGCTTACGAAAAGTATCGCTGTTCAGTAAGCCTGCCTCCGATTTCTTCACAGATTTGTCAAAAAGTTTCAAAAACAGTTATATCATGGCTAACATCACAAAATTTTATCCCGCAACCGCAACCAAACCCTTTTTCGGAGGGTTATTTGACGAGTTCTTCAATCAGAATCTGATCAATTTCGTCGGCGCCGACACGGTTGTAAATCAACCAGCCGTGAATGTGCTCGAAACGCCGGATGCCTTCCGTCTCGAAATTGCAGCGCCTGGTTTTGACAAACAGGATTTTACCGTCAACGTCGAAAACGATCGCCTCACGGTAAGTGGAAAGCGCGAAACGTCGACCGAAGACAAACAGGAAAAATTCATGCGCCGCGAATTTCACTTCACAAGTTTCCAGCGCAGCTTTAATCTGCCGGATTCCGTGAACCAGAACGAAGTGGTTGCTGTTTATAACAACGGTGTTCTGCACGTCACCCTTCCGAAAAAAGCCGAATCAAAGGCGGTGACCAAAACCATCGCGATTGAATAATGCGATTATAAAGTTGTTTTCATAAGGTTAGTTAATAGGGTTTTAGGTGTTTTCATGGAGCCGGGGCAGTAATGTCCTGGCTCTTTTTGTTTGATCAACAGGGTAAGCCGCCCCGCATCGAAATGCCTACCTTTGCCCGATACGTGAAATTTATGGAATCATCAGAAGGGGCAATGGAACCCCATGACATATTCGAAGGCTTGCGCCGTTCGGACGAACAAACGGTTCGATACCTTTATAAAACATACCGGGAGCCGATCACAACGGAGCTCCGCGAAATGTTTGATCTCTTGTCGCCGGATGCGGATGATTTGTTCAAAGCCGCCGTGGTAGAACTGGCACGACAGCTGCAATCCGGTGTGTGGGAGAGCGACAAAACGCCCTTTGAACTGATCCGTAGTTGGGCGCTCAGCGAGTATTATTTACTCGACAAATCCCAGGGCGACGACGAAGCCCCTCCTGTCGATGAGTCGGGTCGCCAACACACCCTTTGGTTGATTAGCGATTGGCGTGCGAACCAGTATGAATATGACAGGCCCGACCGGATCGAGCCCGATGGTTACAGGGTATGGCGTATCGCCGAAGATATCGAAAGGCCCCGGCAAAAGACCTTTGCGCCTCAACATGCCGCCGAACCGGCTGCCAACAAAATCTGGCGTATCACGCTTATTTTACTGCTGCTTCTTACGGCCGGATATACGGTGTACACCTATATCAGTCGTCCTCCGGATTTGTTTAAAGACAATTTTTCCCCGCCTGAGAGCCTTTGGGCCGATCACCGCCTGCGTTATGAAGCGGCAGCCGACTCCGCAGCCCGGCCGGATTTTGGCGAAATTTGTGCGTCGCTGCTTCAGGAGGCCGATCAGCAGTATCGGGCCGGCCGGTTCGAAGCAGCACAGGACCCGCTGTTGCTACTGGTGCTCGATACCGTACCCAGTTGCCAGTCGGACGCCTGGTTCTACCTGGCATTGCTACGGCTGGAGCAAAATGATCCCGTGACGGCGATCGACTGCCTGACTAAGATCGAAGACCTTGAGCATTTCAGCGAAGACATCACCTGGTACATGGCTTTGTCGATGGTCATGCTGGAAAAACAGGAGCCGTCGATCCGGGAAAAAACCATTCGGGCGGTCGAAAGAGTGCTGTACTCTTCCCAGCGGGAAGACCGCAAGGCGAGCGCGGAAAAGATGCTGCGCCAAATGCGATAAATTAGGTCTTAAACGATTCAAAACCTTGTTTATGAATGATATAGCGCTATTGGAAAAATACTTTCCCGACCTCGACGCGGAGCAAAAGGAGCGCTTTGGCAGGCTGCCAGGCCTTTATGAAGAATGGAATGCGAAGATCAATGTGATCTCGCGGCAAGACATTGCCAATCTGGTCGAACGACACGTGCTGCATTCGCTGGCCATCGCCAAAGTCATTTCGTTCAAGGATGGCGCAACGGTGCTTGATCTGGGTACCGGCGGCGGTTTTCCGGGTATACCGATGGCGATTTTATTCCCGAAAGTCAATTTTACACTGGTAGACGGGACCGGTAAAAAAATTCGTGTTGTGCAGGAGGTTGCCCAGGCTTTGGGGCTGACCAATGTAAAAGCCCTGCATATCCGGGTGGAAGATTTAAAGATGAATGGCGCTTTCGATTTTGTTATATCGAGAGCGGTGGCCCCGCTGTTGCAGCTGATGCAGTGGAGCCACCGCTTTTTCAAAAAGAAACATACGCACGCGTATCCCAACGGTTTGATCGCCCTGAAAGGGGGGAATTTGAGGGAAGAGATCAATGCAATGCCCGGAAGGGGGAGCGATTACACGGAGGTGTTCCCCGTTTCAAAGTTTTTTGAAGAGCCCTTTTTTGAAGAAAAAAGCGTGGTGTATGTGCAAGGTTGAGCAAGATGTGCCGCGGTTGAGTATTTAATTGTCATACTTGTGCAGATCGTAACGTTCGATCATGCCGATCAGCTTTTCGGCATAGGTTCGGTTGGTCGCATAGCCCAGGCGTTTGAGGCCATAGGCCCATTTGGTGTAATCCCGCCCGTATTTTTTCAAACTGGCGTACCGCCCTGTGGATAACATGACGCTGTGCGCGCGCCAACTTTCCCAGGACGAGGCGTAGATGCGGAAAAAGTCTTTGTGGCTGTCGTCGGTAAAATTGGAGCAATGCCCTTTTTTACAATTACGGGCGAAGCATTTCATCCCGAAATGGTTGTTGTTGCGCACCGCCAGCCGACTGGTGCCGGCCCGGCTTTCCACCAGCCCTTGCGCCAGGCTGATACTAGCCGGGATGCCGTACTTCTGCATTTCTGTAATGGCTATATCCTTGTATTTGCGGATGTATTCGCGTGCCTGGGTGTCGAATACTCCTTCCGGACCCACCGGAGAAGCGTCGTCTTTGATCGGTTTTTTTCGCGGTTTGTTTTCGGGTATTTTATCCTCTCCCGGACCGACGTCGAGAGTGGTTTCATCAGTATAACTGACGAAATCGGTTTTGACCTGACGCGTTACGAGGCCTGACACCGGACTGTCGGCATCGAACAGCAGGTAAGCTGCGAGGGCGAGCAGCAGGAGTTTAAAGGCTGCCCGTTTTTGAAATGCGCCCAGGGTAAGCTGATTGAATCGGTATCGCAGGGCGATCCAGTTGCGCCGTATTCGAAATACGGTGCGGCCGAAGATTTGTCCGATCGGCTCGGCTCCCTGTTGGTGTCCTGTAAATTGACCAGGCGCCGAACTGCGACGCCGGTTGCTGCTGTTGCCTGTTCCCGGCCGATAGTCTTTGCGCGAACGAGAAAATTCGTCGTCGTCAAACCATTTTGTTTTTCCCATGACAAGGCGATTGATTGGCTGGATAAATAAACAAGCGGGTCAAACCCTGTGCAAATGTAAAACAAAATGTTTTTTAAATGCAAGTGCAAGGAGAAAACAAAATGTTTGTTTTTGGCGAATTTAAACTCAGGTGACATTTTCAGGCATCCCAAAGCATTGTTGTCGCGCCATTCCAAACAAAATACGTTCAACAATTGACCCAATAACGTGGCAGCGTATGAGCGCCCTTTTTCGTTAGGGAAAAGACGGCGTTTAACCCGCGCAGCCATTTTTTGTCAAAACCTGAACGACTTGTTAACTTTCCAACGGAAATCAACACATGGATTTCGCCTTAAATCTGGAACGCGCCGAACAAGATTTCATCACTGCCCTGACGCGACAGGAGCGTTGGGCTCAGCAACAGCTGTATGAGCAACATTACGGCCGGATGATGGGCGTTTGTATGCGTTATGCCGGCTCACGGGATGAGGCGCTCGATCTTTTGCACGAAGGCTTCATCAAAGTTTTTCAAAACATTGCCAAATACAAACCCGGTACATCGCTGCCTGCGTGGATCAGGACCATCGTGGTCAACACCTGCATCGATTATTACCGGAAAACCGTGCGCCGCCGCACCGAAGACCTCACGGAGGCCCGCTACGTAGCGCACGACGTGCCCGACGTGCTGAGCAACCTCACCGAACGCGAAATTCTGGATGCCGTGCAGGAACTCTCCCCGGCCTACCGGGCGGTATTCAACCTCTACGTTGTGGAGGGCTATTCCCATAAAGAAATTGCCGACGCGCTCGACATTACCGAAAGTACCTCGCGCAGCAACCTGGTGAAAGCGCGAATCAAACTCCAGGAGTTTTTTGCCAACCGGCGGATGGAATTTGAAATCCGCACCGATGGCGCCAATTCCCCACTTGACTAACGACTTCAAAAAATCGTATCCGAATTCAAGCAGGTAACTGCCTTATGAAAGAGAAAGACTTCGACACATTATTGCGCGATCAACTCAACCGCCTGGAAGAGCCCTACACGCCGTCTGCCTGGGCTGCATTTGAGCAACGCCTGAATAGCAGCCTGCTGGAAGAGTCGCCCGCGGCCGTCGACGAGGTGGATAAAGCGGTTTATCACAAACTTCAGCAACTGGAGGCGCCGTACCAGCCTGCACACTGGAATATGCTGGCGCAAAAGATGGAACAGATCCGCCGCTTGCGTATCCGCATCTGGGTGTCCAAAACGGTCGAGCTGGTCGTCTTTTTCCTGTTGATATCGCATTTTCAAAACAATGTCGCACCGTACAACCCTGCTCCGGCGCCCAAATTGAAGTACAACGGCCCGGTTGCCGGTTTAAATCATGAAACAGCCCCTTCCGCGCGCTCGTCTCACCATTCGACCGGTGCAGCACCGTCTTTGTCTGCTGCCTGGGGGGGACAGGAAACGAGTGCCGCAGTAGCAAGTTTGTTGCCCGAAGAACTGTTGCCCATTCAGGATGCCCTTCCGCTCATGTTGCCGGACCAGGCCGGTAATGCTGACGCAGCCCCCATCACGCAGCAAGTGCTCGCCGCTGCCATGGGCCCACTGGCTTTGTTGAGTACCCTTCAACTTCCGTTCGACTGGTCTGCCGGGCGGCCCGAATTGCCCGATAATGCCCGGATAGCGCATGGCGTCAAACCACGCGCCCACCGTTTTTACTTTGCATCTTACGTTGGCTCCGATCGGAATCGCGTCGCTGTGGATGACCAAAACGAACGTTTTCCGGGCTACAACGCAGGCATGGCGATCGGTTACCGCAAAGGAAAATGGGGCGTGGAAGCCGGCGTTGCGTACGCCCGGCGCCAGTATGTGCCTGGTAAAAAAGTCGAAATTTATGGCGGCAACCTGACCAACGGCTACCTGGGCTCTTATCTTACGGAAGTCGATGCCGACCTGGTAAGCGTGCCGGTGCACGTCAGTCGGAAAGTCGCCGGATTTGGCAAAACCAGCGTGCGCGCCGTAGCCGGCGCCACCGCCAACATGGCCGTTCAGAAATCGTATCGTTACGAAACGGTGCATTACCCCGGTTCGGCGCCACCCTCTACGCAAGGCGGGAATGCGCTCAGCGCTCAGCCGCAATTGCAGCAAGTCGGACGGGGCGTATTTGAAAATGGCCGCTTGAACGACAATTTTTACGCCTCCGCCGATCTGGGACTGCGCGTCGAACAACAAGTGAATGATCGCTTTACCGTATTCATTGAACCGGTGTACCGTCATTCGTTATCGTCGTCGCAGGGGCTGGGTCCACGCCCGGCACGCATCAACACGATGTCGATTCAGGCTGGCGTGATGGCAGGTTTGTAAGATCAATCTGATTTCCGTCGAATATCCTTTCTGATTCTCCGGATGTTTTCCCGCTGGGTTTTGGGGAGGTTGGGGTTGATTTTTTCCAGATCGTCAAAGTCTTTTTCAAAAAAATCACCGAACGATTTGTCTTCCGACAGCGGCTTGTCGGCATAAGACAAATATGCCTTGCGGGCTGTATCGTATTCATTTTCGTCATCGGCCATCAGCAGGTCGGCCAGCAGTTTGTTGGATACGATTCCCTTTTGCATGCGGTAATTGCCGGGTACCTGCAGGCCTTTTTCGGCAGAAATCTTTGCGTTTTCGTAATCGCCGGTTGCGATTTGGTACCAGGATAAATACCAGTATGAATCCACCAGTCTGCTCCTGTTGGTATTGGAATTGGTATCGAGGGCAAACAGGTACTCCGCGGTTTGCAATCTGCGTTGACTGACGTACACCAGATTAAAATACTGATTGTCCTCTTCCAGTTCGCGCCGTTTGGCGTCGTACAAGCTGGCAAAATTATTCAGCAGCGCGTCATTTTTCAATTGTTCCGGCGTCAGCCTGGTGAAAATGGAATCGGCGCGTTCGAAGGCCGCAGGGTCCTGGTCTTCGTTGTATTTTTCGATGTAAAATGCAACGCATTCGATCAGCATCTCCGGCTTGTTTGGATCAAGGCAATCTTCAATTTCAGGAGGGATGTTGTAATCAATCCGTTGTTTCAGGGTGAGCGGGGCGATCACGGCATTTTCCCGGTCGAGCAGGTTCAGGCGATTGGGCAAAATGACGATCCCGCGGCGTTTGCCGAACACGACGATGCTGTCGTTGGAGATAAAATCGGCCGCCACGATCTTGTCGTTTTCGAGGGAAAGTTCGAGCAGGCAAAAGACAGCGCCGGGGTTGGCCGTGGCGTCCCAGAGCCGCACGAAGCCGCCGGCGTCGGTGCTAAGCAGGTATTTGCCGTTGGGAGAGAAGTTCAGGTTGAAGGTCGTGTCCTGCTCCATCAGCGGATTTTGGTCGTTGACGCAGGTTTTGAGCAGCTTTCCGTTGGCAGGGTTCCAAAAGCGGATGACGCCGCCGTCGTCGCTGGTCGCCATGATTTTTTCGTCGGCAGAGAAGGCAACCGAGCGGATGGCCCAGTTGTGGTACAGAGTGTCGATAAAGCGGTCTCGTTGCCAATCCCAGATGTACACCGGATTTTTCACCCCGACATCGCTGGACGAGGTTGTGCCGCAGGCGGCGAGGTATTGGCCGGTGAGTGGGGAGAAGTTCAGCGCGGTCAGGGGTTCGGCAAACCTGCGGTCTTTTTTCAGGCTATGGGTATGGTCGAAGATCTTGAGATTTCCTCGGTCGTCGCAGGCGGCGTAGTATTTGGCGGATGGCTTGTAAATGCTGGTGATCGCCGTGATTTTGCCCGGGAAGGTGGCGATCAGGGTGTCTGTGACGCTTTTATTTTTAGCTGCATATACTTGCCTGTAAAGCCCGCCATTGTATCTTCTGCCATTCACTCTTACCGGCGAAACGCCTTTTAAAATAACAGACCCGTTGGGTACGTGTGGGCAGATAGCCGTCACCTCATTTGTATTTTCGTGGGCAGTAAGTTCCCGGTTGTTTCGCGCATTCCAGTACTTGATCGTGGTTGTAATATCGGTGGACCCCTGCAGTTGTTCTTTACTGGTGGTCATGAAAAAGTTTTTTCTCGACGGCGTGACGCCAAAAGTCAGGTCGCCGACGTGCCCGCGATACACCCGCACCAGTTTAAGTTCTTCGTTGAACAGGCGTACCCGCCCGTCGCTGCCGGCACACAGGAACCGGCTTTCGTTGCGCAGCCAACGGATGCTCACCACACGCCCGGATTGAACTTTGTCGGAGACTTTTTTGGTGCTCTGGGTTTTCCCGATCGATATAATTCTGAGCGCTCCTTTGCTGGTGCCCAGGGCCAGTGTATTGTCGTAAGAAGAAAAGTCGCCGGCAGCGATGTCTACTTCCAGCGTGTTGTAATCGAGTTTTTCCCTGAGCTTTCCTTTGAGGGTAAAAAGTTGGACGAAGCCGTATTTACCGCAAACCAAAATTTCTTTTCCGCTGTTGGAGAATCGGATATTCAACACCCCGCCGCGGGCAATGATGGGTTTGTTGACGGGTTTGGCGCTGTTCCAGGGGCAAATTTTTACGCCCTCGATAGAGCCGGATGCAACGAATGCTCCGGTGGGCGACCAGGCGACCGAGGTGACCGGACGGTTGTGTTTGACGCTGCT
>JADZFP010000514.1 GCA_020849825.1 Saprospiraceae bacterium | reverse complement strand
TGTATTGAAAGGTTCGCCGAGGTTGGTGACCACGTATTCGCCTTTTTCATCTTTTTCATAAAAGAAAAGATCAAGCCCGCCGAGGGTATTGTGGCCGTTGGAGGCAAAAAACAAGGTACCAGAGACGTGAATGAAGGGAAATACCTCGCTGGCAGAAGTATTGACGTCGGGGCCCAGGTTTTCCGGTTTGCCCCAACTGCGTCCGTCGGTGCTGCGCGTCACTTTCCAGATATCGGCGCCGCCGTAGCCGCCGGGCCGGTCGGAAGCGAAGTACAGCACGCGGCCATCGGCCGACAGGCTGGGGTGCATGCAGGAAAAACTGTCGCTGTTGAACGGCAGTTCGCGCAGATCTTCCCAGTCGATCATGCCTTTTTTCGCTTCAAAAATCTTCAAACGCACCTTGCCGGCAGCATCGGCTTTTTGTACCCCTTTTTTGCTGTTGTTGCGGGTAAAAAACATGTGTTTGAAAGAACGGTCGAAGCAGACGGGGCCCTCGTGCAGCGAAGAGTTTACCTCCAGGGAAAACTTGGTGGGCGGTGTCGGCCAGCGCTCCTCGGTCACATCGAACGCCGAATAGTAGAGCTCGAAAAACGTTTCCTTGGTTTTACTGTCGTAAGCGCCGCTTTTCTGGCGGGCCGACACAAATACAATCCCGTCTTTATAAAAAGCGGGGCTGTAATCGGTGCCGGAACTGTTGATCTCGCGCACATTGCGCACCCTTACGACACTTGTATTCTTTCGATAACGATCTTTTGCGCTTCCTGTGGGCAATTGGGCTGCCAGGGGCACAACCCAAGCCCAAAAACCTGCGGCGAACAATAAAAAACGGATTAGACGTAGACGCATGGGAATTCAGGCCATTTATTTGGCAATGGAAAAGGAATAAATATCGGTCATCCCCATACCGCCGGGGCGGTTGCTCACGAAAAAGCCATACGCCCCGTCGTCGGAGAGGATAAAACCGAAGTCATCGTCGCGGGTATTGAAGGGCTCGCCGAGGTTGACGACCGCGGGTGCGGACGAAGTGGGGTCGAAGGAAAAAATATCGTACCCGCCGCTGGCGGCCGGCCGGCCGTTGGAGGAGAAATAGAGCACGTTTTCCAGCGAGATAAAGGGGAAGTCCTCGTTTTTGTCCGTATTGACCGCGTTACCCAGATTGACAGGTTCGCCCCAGGCGCCGTCGGCGCCCAGTTCGGCTTTCCAGATGTCCATGCCGCCATAGCCGCCGGGGCGGTCGGAGGCGAAGTACAGGGTGCGGCCGTCGGCCGACAGGCTGGCGTGAAGACAGGAAAATCCGTCGCCATTGATCGGCAGTTCGACTAGTTCGGCCCAGCCTTTGGCGGCGCGTTGTGCGGTATAAATCCGGTATTTCATACCGCTGAAATCAGTGGCCGATTGCGGCATGACCGCGCAGGTAAAAAAGGCGGTTTGCCCGTCGCGGCTGAAACTGGCCGCCTGCAGCGAGAGCGGGAAATTGACTTTTACATCGAAGCGAAACGGTGCGGAGGGCAATCCGCTCACATCGAGCATCGAGTACTGTAACGGCATTTGCATGACAAGGCCGGGGGTGTACACGATACCATTTTGAAAAAATGCCGGACAGTTATCGGAGCCTTCGGTATTGATGGCGTTGGCGCTGTACACGCGCAGGTTGCCGATTTCCGTTTTTTCGCGAAAACGGTCTTTGGATTTGCTTTTTGACGATTGTTGGGCGGCCAGCGGCGTCAGGCTGAGGCCGAGTACGAGAAGGGGGAGACAGATTAATTTGAACGTCATTGGTAATACATGATTTTGGTACCCCTGAAAAACGAAGTGTGGCAGGGAAAATTTTACCACCCGTCGCGGGGGTTGATTATTTCTTCGCCTTCGGGCGGATTGAACCACCAGCGCGCCGTGGCTTCGATGGAGCCGTTGTTGAATTTGCGCAGCTGGGTGAGCCCGATATCGTAGGATAGACAGAAAAACAGGTTTTCGGTCACTTGCATACCGGCCAACGCGTCGATGCTTTCACCGGCGCCGTTGGATTCGCCGCCGGTTCGATAGGTCAGGCCGCCGTAAAATTTGCGTTTGACCATAATGCTCATATTCACATCGGCATCCACCGGGGCATTGGATACATATTTGATCAAAACCTGCGGTGTGAATTCAATGTCATCGGCCAGGTTGAATGTCACGCCCACCATGCCGTTGATGTGCTGAGCCTCCCGCGACAACACGCCGCCGTTTTCGGCAAAATCGATGTTGTTGCTGACCAGGCGCGGGGCGGCGATGCCGGCAAACCAGTGCGGGCCGTTGTAAAAAAGGCCGAAGCCGAAATTGGGCACCAGTTTGGTTTTGGGCTCCAGCGGCACGGCGGGGTCGTCGGGGCGCGAAGTAATGAGCCGGTCGTCGGTCCAGTCCTGATATAAATGCCGCAAACTGGCCTGCAAACCGATACCCAGGTAACCTCGCCGCATCGGAACACGGTAACAATAGGCGACGTCGAAAGTCATGGTGCGGGTGATGCCAAAACTGGCTCGTACCAGATTGGCGCCTACGCCGACGCGGTTGTTGAGCAAAGGTTGGTTGTAGGAAATCGCCTGTACATTCGGAGCGCCTTCGATACCCATCCATTGCTGACGGTACACAGCGACCAGGGTGGGCGACTCGAAACTGCCGGCATAACCCGGATTGTATGCCATTTTATTGAACATAAACTGCGTGTATTGCAGCTCCTGTTGGGCAAACAGCGGCACGCCCAGAAGCCCGAAGGCATAAAGAACCAGATAGAGTCTTTTCATTTTCAATGACATACAGGGTTAGCGTTGAATGATTAAAAAGCCGGTTTTTATACCGTCTGGTTCGTTATTGAACCGCACGACAAAATAGTAGGTGCCGGCCGGCAAGGGTTCGCCGTTGTACGTGCCCTGCCACTGGTTGTCGTAAGGTTGCGCATGGAAAACCTCATCGCCCCATACGTTGAAGATCGTGACTTCATGGTCGGGGAAATCCTTGAGGCAAGGGATAAAAAATTCGTCGTTGTAGTCGTCGCCGTTAGGCGTGATGAGGGTGGGTATCACGCAGCCTTTGGCTTCTTCGATGTTCAGGATAACAACCGTTTCGCTACTGCAGGCGCCATCGCCCACGCAACTGAGGTTACAAATCCGGTAATGCAGTTTATCGGCGCCGGCAAAATCCAGGTCGGGTTGATAAAACAGGGTATTTTGATCAAAATTACCTTGTTGAGGCCAGATCACGACTTCCAGGCGGTATTGATCGGGAAGGTTGTCGTTGTCCAGGATATTGAGCGGCAAGGTCGTACCGAATGGTACCGTGATCGTATCGGGCAGCGTAGTAGGCGTCATTTCGTAATGCACGATGACGGAATCGGTCGAGCGGTCGCCACAGAAACCGCCATTGGTCGTCCAGACAAACAGGTTGTCGCCTACCTGGAGGCCGCAGGCCACGGTTGTTTCCAGGTTTGGACTGGAAAAGGTAATGTTCGGGTTGTTCGGGCTGGTCCAGGCTCCGGTTTCAAATTCGCCGATATCGGCGGCCTGCAGCACAAAACAGGAATCATTGCTGCAAAAACTTCGATCAAGCCCCGCATAAGCTTCGCTACCGATGGTGCGTACTTCCACCTTGGCCTGCGACAGTCCGCAAGCGCCGTTGTCGAGGGTCCAGAAAAATATCCAGGTAGCGCCGGCCTGAAGACCACAAACGGTGGTTTGTGTGTTGGTGGGGTCGAGTATCACCGAACCCAGATCGGCCTGATTGGGCTCCTGCCACCAGTAGCCGCTGACGTTTTGCCCTTGAACGGCGTGTAGTTCGGCGCAGGAAGAAAAGCAGGTATCGATAAATGCCGCCAGAACCTGGGCTTGTTCGGGCTGGGTAATACTCAGGGATACCGTATCGCTGCTGTAATTTTTACAAGCGCCGGCGGAGAGGGTCCAGGCAAACTGGTAGTGTACCCCGGCCACGCCGCCGATAATCTGGGAGTTGTTGGCTGCCGGGTTGGCGATGGTGACGGGCAGGCCGGCGATTTGCGACCACTGGCCTGTGCCGGGGAAAGGCGGCGTCGCATTCAGGAAAATCGGCTGGTTGTTGCATGCCGCGATACTGTCGCCGGCAAAAGCGGTGTTGCCGGGCGCTTCGTCGAAATTGACAGTAATCGGCGTTGAGGTGGACGAACAGCCGTTTTCAGTAGCTACCACATAGATCGTATGCATTCCGGCACTGAAACCCGATAAATCGGTGATCTGAACAGAATGGGAAAAAGTCGGCGGCGCCAGGGCTTGCTGGCTGCCGGCGTCGTACCAGGTGAATTGCGCGCCGGGTTCCGCCGAAGCGACGGTAATTTGCAATTGCAGTATATCGGGCTGATCCAGACAAACCGCCTGCGCAGCCAGCGCAACGGGCTGTTTGGGTCGTTTGCGCACCACGATTTCAAGCGGCTCGCTGTACGGCGAAAAACAGTTGTTGTCCATCACGCGCAAGCGGTACAGCCCGGTGTGCATCATACTGTCGACGCCGGGGAAAACAGGGCTGGGTATGGTAGCCGTCAGGCCATTGGGGCCCGTCCACTGATAACCGTCGAAACCGGCCGGACCGATGAGCCACAAACTATCGCCTTCGCAGGGCGTGGCATTCAGCGTGGTGATAACCGGCGCATCGGGCAATTCATTGACGACCACATTGACTGCCGCCGAGGGCGCCGAAGCGCAAGTGGAAGTAGTGGCATAAACGGAATAGGTTCCGTTGTTCTGCATCGTGGCATTCTGGAAAACCAGGGAGGGCTGGCTGGTCACCGTGGAGGTACCGTTGGGTGTTTGCCAGATATAACTGATTCCGGGCAAACTGCTCGGGTTCGTAATGGTCAGAATGATCGTTCCGCCTTCACAAACTGCACCGACAGGCGCCAGAATGGGCACCATAGGCGCATTTTCTACGTCGATCACCGTGGTAGCCGGCACTGATTTACAGCCAAAATTATCGGTCACCACAAGCATATACGATCCGTTATTGGCCTCCGAAACCGCCGGAATAACCGGATTGGGGTCGGAAGAAGAGAACGTACCGCCCGGGCCGCCCGTCCAGGAATAGAACAACGGCGTATTCGGCGAAAAAACGATCGATTGCAATTGCGCATTCATCGTACCGTCGGCGCACAATGGGGCAGTATTGGTTACCACTACCGTGGGGGGCGTCACCACCGTTACGGCTACGCTCGAAGATGCGGAACAGCCGAATGAGGTCGTGGCCGTGACCGTGTACGTACCGGAAGCCGGCGTCGGATCGACCGGGTTGGGAATATTGCCGGCCGTAAACCCATCGGGCCCCACCCAACTGTACGTGACGTTCGAATTGTCTGAAGTGGCCTGCAAAGGCAATGGTTGGCCCTGGCAAAGCGGCGCAGCCTGGCTGGCCGTCACCTGGGGGTAATTTTGCACCTGCACCAAAATCGGCGCCGAAGCATCCGAGACGCAACCGTTTTGAACAATACGTACCCGCCAGGCGCCGGAATCGGCCGGCATCACATTCGACAATATCAACTGGTTAATAGCGGTAAATACCGTATCGCCGTCAGGCGCTATCCACTGGAATTGTCCCATGGTCGGGATGGCCGTCAGGGTCACCGTACCGCCGGTACAAATGGCCGAAGCACCCGATAATTGCGGCGTAGCCGGTTTTTCCCGGATATCTACCGACACCGTCGCCGGAAGCGAAGAGCAGCCAAACTGTGTGACCACCAGCGAATAAGTGCCTTCGTGAATCATATCGGCGCTCGAAGCCACCAACGGAAACTGCTGATTGCTGGTAAAATTGGCCGGACCCGTCCAGGCATAGGTAACCCCTTGCACG
>JADZFP010000513.1 GCA_020849825.1 Saprospiraceae bacterium | reverse complement strand
GGTAACGGCCAGTAAGAATAGTGCCGGCAGAATATAAGTTCGCATGGAAGAAGCCTTTTGTTCGGTGGAACAAAAGTGCCTGAGTGTAGCGGCGAGAAAAATTTAAGTTGACTGAAATGTATAATTTGGGGAGTGAAGTGTTGCAAACAGCAGGGCTAAAAAGCCCCCAAATCACCGAACGGAATCCGACTGCTTCGTACGGCGAGGATGTTAACCTGCTCGTAGTCAATGTGCGCATAAATAACACGATAACCGCGCACGACTAATTCCCGGAAAGTTGAAATATTGGCTTCCGGTACTATTCGCCCTGATGCTGGGAAAGATTTTAATTGTTGTTCAAGGGCAAAAATTTCCTTAATCAGCAATGCGGCATAATTAGGAGAACTTGCTTCATGGAATTCTGCAATGGCTGTAAGATCATCCAAAGATTGGATCGTCCAGGTTACCTGAGCCATTTTTGTAAGTGTTTTTTTGCTTCAGCCGTGGTTACGACCTGTCCTTGACGCACCTGTTGCATCCCTTTTTCTATTTTTTCCAAAATGATTAGTCGCTCAATGATTTCTTCGAGCGAGAATTCATCTGGAAGGCTATTTACCGCTTCAAGCACTTTTGTTTTATTCATCAGATCAGAAATCTTGGTACAAAGGTAAACATAAACATAAACCGGTTTGCCAGTAAAAAATTTGATTTTCCAACATTTTAAAGAAAACTTTGCCCGTTACAACAAGTCTATCTGTAAAAGCCCGCCGTTTCCCCGGCGGGCTTTTTTATCCTAACCTTAATCTGATTATTTATGGAAAATTTTGCGAAAGAACCGGACGCCGACGGAATAACAAACGGAACCAATGGGCATGAACAACCCCACGGAAAAATGAAAAAATGGAACAAACTCCGGGGCGAAAATGCCTGGACGATGTTCAAGGTAATGGCCGAATTCGTCGACGGTTTCGAGGTGCTCAATAAAGTTGGCCCCTGTATCTCCATTTTTGGCTCGGCCCGCACCAAACCGGGCACGTTTTATTACGACCTGGCCACCAAAATCGCCGCACGGCTCAGTGAAGAAGGCTACGGCATCATCACGGGCGGCGGCCCCGGCATCATGGAGGCGGGCAACAAAGGCGCCTGGATGAAAGACGGTACCTCGGTGGGACTCAATATCGACCTGCCTTTCGAACAAAGCCACAACCCTTTTATCGCGCCGGCACTCAACCTCAAGCATCGCTACTTTTTTATACGCAAGGTCATGTTCGTCAAATACGCGCAGGGTTTTGTGGTCATGCCCGGCGGTTTCGGCACCCTCGACGAAATCTTTGAAGTGCTCACGCTCGTACAAACCAAAAAAATCACCCCTGTGCCCATTGTGCTGGTAGGGGTCGAATTCTGGGAAGGTCTGCGGCAGTGGATGGTGGAAGTTATGTTGGGCCGGCACAACAATATCAATGCCGATGACCTCAACCTGCTGCACATCGTGGATGACCCGGAAGACGTAGTACGCGTCGTAAACGATTTTTATGCGCGGGACATTGAACAACTTTCTCCCAATTTCGATCTTTAGGTCATTGGGCGTCATTACTCGTCATTATTCGTCATTGGACGTCATTATTCGTCATTGATCATTTCTTATGACGCCGAATGACGTCCAATGACGCCGAATGACAAGAATGCAATATCTTTGCCCCGCCCGGGCGTCACCACCGCCCTTACCACCACACATTGCCTAACTATTTAAAACAAATTACATGCAGGAAGTTGGACTTAAAAACCCAGCAGCCTCGCTCGACTCCGTCGGGCTGAAAGGCTACAAAAAGGCGTATTGGAATCTCTGCCCCGAAGAACTCATTGAACACACTATCGCAAAAGGGATGGGGCATTTGGCCGACAGCGGCGCATTAGTCATCCACACCGGAGAATTCACCGGCCGCTCCCCGGAAGACCGGTTTATCGTAGACGACAATATCACCCACAGCAAAGTACATTGGGGTAAAGTGAACAAACCCTTCGACCCGAAGAAATTTGACCAACTGTGGCGCAAGGTCTGTTCCTATCTCCGGAAAAAAGAAGTGTACGTACGCGACGTAATGGCCAATGCCAGTGCCGACCCGCTCTATCACCTCAATATCCGGATGGTCACCGAATACCCCTGGAGCAACCAGTTCGCCTACAACATGTTCCGCCGCCCCGATAAAGAAGACCTGCTGAACTTCGATGCGAAATGGACGGTGCTCTGCGCCCCCGGCTTCAAGGCCGACCCTGAAGCAGACGGCACGCGCCAGCACAACTTTGCCATCATCAACGTGAAGAAAAAACGCCTCATCATCGGCGGAACCGGGTATACCGGCGAAATCAAAAAAGGCATCTTTTCGGTGATCAATTTCGTGTTGCCCACCAGAACCGACGCCCTGCCGATGCACTGTTCCGCCAACGTGGGCCGTAACGGCGACATCGCCCTGTTCTTCGGTCTCTCCGGTACCGGTAAAACTACCCTGAGCGCCGACCCGCACCGCCCGCTTATCGGCGACGACGAGCACGCCTGGAGCAATACCGAGGTGTTCAACTTTGAAGGCGGCTGCTACGCCAAAACCATAGACCTGACCGAAGAAAAAGAGCCGGATATCTTCCGCGCTATACGCCACGGCGCCATCCTGGAAAATATCGCTTTCCTCGAAGGCACCCGCGAGGTGAACTACGCCGACCGTAGCATCACGGAAAATACCCGCGTTTCCTATCCGATCCATTACATCGCCAACGCTCTGCCCACCAGCAACGCGCAGGGCAATCCGAAGAATATTTTCTTCCTCACCTGCGACGCCTTCGGCGTAT
>JADZFP010000512.1 GCA_020849825.1 Saprospiraceae bacterium | reverse complement strand
ATTTGTTAAAACACTGCAAACAATGGGGCATCGCATTTTCCTCCTGGGTTTCATGGGCTGCGGGAAGTCCTGGTGGGCTGTCCGCCTGGCTGAGCGTCTGGGGGTTCCGGCCCGCGATCTCGATGTGTTGATCGAGCAGGAAGAAGGGCTTTCGGTCTCGGATATTTTTTCTCAACACGACGAATCTTATTTCCGCACTGCCGAAACGCGTTGTCTGAGGCAAACCGTCCGCTGGCCCGATCTTGTGCTGGCCACGGGAGGCGGTACGCCCATGTTTCACGACAATATGCGTTGGATGAACGATACGGGTACAACTATTTTTCTCGATCCGCCGGCTGCTGTTTTAACGGAACGCTTGCGCGAAGAAACCGGGTTGCGCCCTTTGTTGAGCGGGGTTAAATCATCTGATCTACAATTATTTATTGAACAAAAACTTGCCGAGCGCCGGCCCGTGTACGAACAAGCCCGGATAGTGCTCCGCGGGGTGCAAGGCCCAGCCTTTGAAGATGAATTGCTGAAAGCGGTAGCGCAGAACCGTTGATGTGCGCTCAGGTTTTCCAGCGCAGTTTCCCGCCTTCCAACTCTTCCAGCATCTTTTCATCGAGCAGATAACCCAGCGTTTTGGCGACGGCTTCGTGCCGTTTCATGGCAAACGCTTCGAGAATTTGTTCAAAACGAAGCGGCTCGTGGCGTAGCACTTCCCGAATTTTGGAAGCGTACCGATCGAATTCATCATTGTCGAGCTCGGATTTATTGCGGCCGGTACATACGTCGCAAATGCCACACGCGGGGGCATCTTCTTCTCCAAAATATGCCAGCAACTGCCGGCTTCGGCAACGCAAAGTTTCGGCATACCGGATAGCCGACTCGACCCTGACCTCAGCTCTGGATTTACGCAGCTGATATTTTTTCTGATCGATGGTGAGATTTTCGGCTGCTACGCGTTCGCGCGCGAATGCCAGCCGTGTGCTTTCATGCCTCGGTTCGTAGTGCAGGATACCTTCTTTTTCAGCTGATTGCAACACTTGTTGCAGTGTTTCGGCCGGCATGTTTGCGTATTTGGCCAAAGTAGGCTCGCTGATTTCCACAAAATCCTGATGCACGCCTGGGTATGCCCTGAGCAACACTTTGATGACCATGTCGGCCTGCTTGTTGCGAATCTGATAGTCGTACAAGGTCTCGCGTGCGGCTGTGATGTGTACCCGGGAGGGTAATGCCGCGGCATCGGATACAACGATCCAGCCCTCCTGTTCGAGCAAACGAAGCGCGGCATGGGTCGGCGCCAGTTCGAGTTTGTAGGTGGCGCAGAAAAGGTTGAAATCAAAGTCGAAACTTTCTCCTGCGCCACCGCCTACGGCCAGTTGGCTGAAATTGCCCAGCGCCTGGTACACCCTGCGAATCAGGGCCATCTCGGGAAATGCGGCTTGTACGTGAAAGCGCAAGCCCTGCGCATCGGCCGAAACGTAAAACAGGACGGCGTAGGCTTTATTGCCGTCGCGACCGGCGCGCCCGGCCTCCTGAAAATAGGCTTCGAGGCTGTCGGGAAGCCCGAGGTGCACCACGCAGCGCACGTCGGGCTTGTCGATGCCCATACCGAAAGCATTGGTGCAGACCATCACCCGCACCCGGTTGTTGATCCAGGCTTCCTGCCGCGCGTTGCGCTCTTCGTGGGTTAGCCCGGCATGGTAGAGTTCAGCAGAGATACCGTTTTTGCGCAAAAATTCTGCGACCTCCTTGGTTTCGCCCCTGCTGCGCACATAGACGATACCCGTGCCCGGTACGCGGCGAAACACGTCGAGCATTTTGGCGTGTTTATGGGTCTCATACAGCACGGAGTAGGAAAGGTTGGTGCGTTGAAAACTTTGCTGGAATACCCTTGGCGTGCGAAACGCCAGTTTTTCCTGAATATCTTTTACTACCTCCTGCGTGGCAGTGGCCGTAAGGGCAAGGATGGGTACGGCTGGCAGCAGGACGCGCAAATCCGCGATCTGAAGATATGGCGGCCGGAAATCGTAGCCCCACTGACTGATACAATGCGCTTCGTCGACGGCCAGCAGATTGACGTTCATGCGGCGGATGCGCTCACGGGCCAGATCGGTTTGAAGGCGTTCGGGACTGACGTACAGGAGTTTGTAAGCGCCCTGACAGGCATTTTCAAATACAATATCTACCTCGCGCCGGCTCATGCCCGAATAGATCGCTGCCGCCGCGATACCGCGCTTTCGGAGGTTGAGCACCTGGTCTTTCATGAGTGCAATCAGGGGCGACACGACGATGCACACGCCCTCCCGGCACAGTGCCGGTACCTGATAGCAGATTGATTTACCGCCGCCGGTAGGCAGCAGCGCGAGGGTATCATGTCCGCCCAGGGCGGACTGGATAATTTCCTCCTGCAGAGGGCGAAAAGCATCGTAGCCCCAGTACTGTCGAAGTATGTCGTGTGGTTGTGACATGGCAGCGGGGCAAAGATAGGCGAGGTAAAGGGCCGGTTAAGCGGGGCTGACCAAGTGTCAGCAATTAAATATCAACAACTCGATCAAATTAACGATGAAACATAACAGCAAATACGTCGACTCATGCATGTTTTCAGAATAAAAAAACGGCACAACCTTTCCGGTCGTGCCGTTTCAAAATTCTGCGGAGGGGGAGGGATTCGAACCCCCGGTACCCTTACGAGTACGGCGGTTTTCAAGACCGCTCCATTCAACCACTCTGGCACCCCTCCTCGTTTAAGCGCGGCAAAAGTAATCTAATCTGACGGCATTTTCAGTACCGTGGGTACGTTGTCTTTTTGTTCGATCTGGTTGAAAAACAGTTCGAGGTAGCGGATCATATCATCGGAGGATTCCCGCGACAGATACTAGTTTTTGCAGAGGCCCAGGAAGTCTTTGCGGGCGCTGCGCAGCATTTGGGTGGCGCGTTTGAGTGATTCCTGTGGGATACCGTTGGCCATCAGGAAGCGGTCACGTACGGTACGCAGGCCAGTGTCGCTCGACGGACTGGAATACGGTGCGCTCACAAGACCGGAAAAATCAAAATCATAAGGCACTACCAACACCTTTCCCGTTTCTGCCGAGCGAATGAGGCGGATATTGCGCATCATCGACACGTCCCAGTCGGTATTGCCAATCATGTATTGAAACATACACACCAGCGCTGCCTGATTCATGATAAGGCTGTCGGGCGGGATGCCGTATTGTTCCACCAGCGTGCCGCCGAGTCGCGCCACGGTTTCTTCCTCATCTTCGATGAGCAGGCAATACATATTCCGCTTGGATTCGACATGAGTGTCTTTCAGCGTAAGTCGGATGAGCCGGGCTTTGACACTGGCGGCGGTCATATGCTCGAACATGCGATAAGCCACATATTCGCGGATGATGAGTTCGTCGCCTCGCGGATTGTCGTAGCAGGGCATGACGATCTTGACCTCATTAAGTGTGTCCAGCCCCTCGGCTCGTAGCCCTTTTTTGGAGAATTTGACTTTGAGCGGGGGCTCTTCGCACACTTTCCGCCGGTATTTACCGCGGGGTTTTACTTCCACCTGGTAGGTTTTGCCGTTGGCGTCGGTGAGGGTAGCGGGGAAGTACTGGTTGGTTTTGCGGTTTTCGAGCAGGGTAGTGTAGTCCATCTCAAGGGTCAGCTTGGCAGCTTCCTCCTGGGTGAGACGGTCGAATATGGTAGGCATGCGAAGACCATTGCCCTGAGCCGATGCGATTTGTGAAATCAGCAGTAAAACGGCGCAGGCAAACAGTCGAAGCAAGGATTTTTCGCGTACGATCATATGGGTGAAATTTCATTCGGAAAACAATTGGTGCGGCCGCTGAGTTCCGGATGTTGGGCCAATGATTATTAAATAGAGATTAAGATTGTGGAATTTTCTTTGGATGGAGATTAAAAAAAACGCAACCGGCAGAATTATTGCAAACTTCGGCATCCTGACGGAGGGACCAAAATTTTTCGATGAAAAAACTTTTTTACCACCTGTTCCAAATGTCTGTTATGGACAAGATTGGAAAAGTCCGGGTTGCAAAATCAGAAGAAATGTCGGCCACTGACAAGCCGGCCCCGTTTTGTTTTTTAATTTTGCCCCTCACAGCAAAGATTTTCGAGATCAATCTAACTTTCGACTAATGAAGAAAATATTTTTTGCCCTGGCTGCTTTCCTGGCGTTTGAGCACGCGGCCATCGCCCAAACACAACAGCCCGGTGTATGCGGCACTTCCCTGGAAGACCAGTTGCTGATGCGTGAATTGATGCCGGTCGACCACACACACACGACCGCTTCCGAGCGCAGCAATGCCGTACAGTATGTCCCGATCCACTTCCACCTGGTCGCTGATTCGGATGGCAACGGTCGCCATAAAATCAGCCGCGCGCTGGACCAGTTATGCGATCTGAATGCTTCCTACGAAGGCAACGACATGCGCTTTTTCCTGCGCCCGCACAATACTTACGGCCTGTTCGACAAGTCGATCAACAACGACAACGTGTACAGCAACCAGTCCAATACTTTTACCATGAACAACCGGCGCCTCACCAACGCGCTGAACGTATATGTCACCAACATTGCCGATTCCGGCAACCCCAACCCAATCGGTATCGTATTGGCTTATTACAGCCCTACGTTCGACTGGGTGGTGAGTCGAAAAGACCAGGTCAACGGCTCGGGCAATGGTACGATTCCCCACGAAGTCGGGCACTTTTTCAGCCTTCCTCATACCTTTTTCGGTTGGGAATCGGCGCCCTTTCAGCCTGGCAGCGCCGGCTGGCCCACGGCCCCTGCCGTATCGCCGGGCGGCGTTCCTACCGAGCGTATGAACGGCACCAATTGCTCTACGGCCGCCGATGGCATTTGTGATACGCCGCCGGATTATAATTTCGGCCTTCTGGTCGCCAACTGCCAATACAACGGCGGCGCCAAGGACCCGCTCGGTGTGACAGTCGATCCGATGGAAAACAACTATATGGGTTATTTTTCCACCTGCAACTATGAGTTTACGCCAGGTCAGTTGGCGCAGGTTTCGACCAACCTGAACTCACCGGCCCGCAATTATCTCGACAATACCTTTACGCCTGCTGCCGAAACGGTCGTTACTCCCGACGATCTGCTCCAACTCCCGGCCAGCGGCGATACCGTCGACGCTTACAACAACGTCGCATTTCAATGGCAAGCCGTGGCCGGCGCTACCTGGTACCTCTTTGAGATCGATATCAATTCTTCGTACACAAGCCCGTTTTCGCAGGAGATTCTGACCAATGATCCGACGGTTACGCTGACCAATCTCCAGGCCAATCGCACTTATTTCTGGCGCGTTCGTCCTTTCAACGAATACTACACCTGCAATAGCGCCAAACAGCGCACTTTCCGTACGCCTGCAACTACCTCTGCCAACGATATTGCCGAGATCAGCAAATGGTACGTGTCGCCCAATCCGCTCGGCGCCGGCGCCGCTCGTATCAACGTCAATGCCAGCCAGGGCTTCGACGCCAATCTTACGGTGTTTGACGCCGTTGGCCGCCAGGTTTACCGCCAGAATAACCTGACTTTCAGCGCCGGCGAAACTACTGTCGAACTGCCGCTCGACAATGCACCCAACGGCATGTACTTCGTCGTGCTGGACAGCGCTGCCGGCAGCAGCACCCGTAAACTGACGGTGTTGCGTTGATTGAGGATGCGAGGATTTGAGGATGCGAGGATTTGAAAAAAGGGTTATTTCTGCTCTCTAAAAAAATGGTTGTCCTTCTAAGAGCCAACCCATGAAAGGAGCAGAAATAACCCTTTTTTCAAATCCTCGCATCCTCAAATCCTCACATCCTCAGTCAACGCCTCCACAACAACGCCAGCCACCCCGCGATAAAACTCAGTCCGCCCAGCGGCGTAACGGGACCGGCCCAGCGGACAGGGAAAGGCAGCAAATCGGCGCAAGCCAGTAAATAGAGCGATCCGGAAAAACACAGGATGCCGATTATGAACAGCCGCCCGGCCCAAAGCAATTGCCGGGACGGGCCTGAAATGCTGGCCAGCACGCCGCAGGCGAGCAGCGCCAGGGAATGATAAAACTGGTATTGTACGCCTTTTTCATAAATTCCGAGTTGATAGGCGCTCAGATGAGGTTTCAGGCCGTGTGCGCCAAAAGCGCCGATAGCCACCGCGGCGGCGCCTGAAATGGCCGCCCAGACAATCAATTTGGACATATTCTGTTGCATAGGAACGGGAAGTCTTGAAAATTCGGGTATTTCGCGGCAAATATCTTTCCCGATGAACAAGGTTGCACCCCTTTTGCGCCGCTATTGGTATATTTTCCTGATTTTATCGCTGCTTGCAGGGTTGTACTGGTGGTTTGCCAAACGCCTGCACAGCCCGCTTGATGCCGTACCGGCTCAGTCGGTTCTTGTGCTCGAATGCAAAGGACTGGTCAAGGCCGCTCAGTTGCTTGCCCAGCATCCCGACCCGGAATGGAAATCGGTCGTGCAACACACCATTCTGGAAGCCAGCTGGCAGGATGCAGCCCTCGCAAAGCGTCTGTTTCGGCACGATGAATCGATCCACGGCGCTTTTGCCGCCAATTTTATGGCCGCCGCTTTGTCGCTCAATCCGGCCGACAGTTTGCACCCCTTGCTGGCTGTTGATCTGGGCAGGCACGTCGATTTGGAAAAGGTGCTGCAAGCCAATGCCTTATCCCAAAAATTCTTTCCCTCTTACTTTCATGGTCATACCTTATATACGGTTCATTTGTCTAAAAAGGAACGGCTGGTGGTGGCGCATACCCGCAATTTGCTGCTTTGTTCCCGTTTTTCCTACCTGATTGAAGATGCACTCACTCAACTGGAAAAAGGCGACAACTGGTGGGCTGATAATGCCTGGAAAGGACAGGTAGACGACAACGCTCCGATCAAACTCAGTTTCCGGCCGCAAACCGGTATACTGGCGATGTTTTTGGAACAAAACTGGCGTTTCTGGCCCGGGTTATTGGAACAAAACCTGCGCTGGGCAGGTATTTCATGGGATGGCCAACAAACCCGGGGCGCCCTGAAAACAGCGGGCTCGCTGGAAAGCGTAGGCCGGAATGCCCGCTCTGTTTCGGATGAACTGTTCTCCATTTGCCCCGAAAACACCGCTATGATGGCTGCCGTGGGTGTAGCGAAAAAAGAGGTGTTTGCCGATTGGTTTCGCGAAAACAACAGTGATTTTAAGCAATATATCTACCCCTGGCTAGGCGCCGAGGCGGCTTTTGTACTCACCGAGCCTTTTTCGCCCGACCTGCGAGAAGAACAATATTGGGTGTTGCAAATTGCCGACAGTATGGGCGTGGGACAAAAACTGGACGCTTACGGCGCACAGCGCGGGTTACTGCGGCAATACGATTACCAGACATTCTCGATCCGGCATTTTTTGAGCAATGCTGCTTTCCGGCCGCTACTGCCGGGTGAAGGCACTGCTCTGGTCAACCCGGCTTGTGTGGTCGTCGGGAAATATCTTGTTGTTGCCCCCTCTGCCGCGGCTCTTGAGTTGTGGATCGATAAATATATTGTCAGTCAAACCCTGGGCAATTCACCGGGATTCCTGTTGCAACGACAGCAGATGAAGACCGAAGGCGGTATTTCGCTATTTCTGAACAGTCAATACCTGCCGGCCATTGCCAAACGAATGCTGGCTGAAAAACCGCGGACAAACAGCGCTGAATCGATAGCGCTTTGGGCCCGTACCGGTATGGTCGCACTGGATCTGGCGCCCGCTCAGAACGCCGGCTGGATGACGGCGACCCCTGCCAGTCAGCAGGCAACCGAATTGCCTGCCACGGCAACGGGGACCAGTATTTTGTGGAAAACACCACTCGCAGCACCCGCGGCTTCGGCCCCCTGCGTTGTGACTCGTCCGGCCGACCGAGAGACTTTTATTTGTATTCAGGATAGCCAGCAACAACTGTACTGCCTGCGCTCCAATGGCTCGATTGCCTGGCGCAGGCAATTTGATAAAAAAATATTGTCGACGATTCAAGGAATTGATTTTCACGCGAATGGATCAGTATGCTTCTTGTTTAACACAGCGTCGCATATCTGGCTGCTCGATGAAGAAGGGCATGATTTGGAAGGCTTTCCGCTTCGCCTGCAATCGCCGGCAACCAATGGGCTAACCGTGGTCGATTTCGACGAAAACCGCAAGTATAGCTTTTTTGTCGCTTGTGCCAACGGCAATATTTACGGATTTGACCAGTTTGCGCGCCCTTTGCCAGGCTGGAATCCGCAGAGTGGGGTAGGGCGGGTAGAGCAGCCCATGCTGCATTTCCAACGCGAAGACAAAGACTTTCTGGTAGCGTTAAGTCGCGGCGGTCGCCTTTCGGTATTTGGCCGCGACGGGACGATGCGGTTTGCGCCTGTTCAACTGGAAGGGACTTTTGCCGGCCCGCTGCAGGCCGATGCGACTTCCAGAGCGCCACGTATCGTTTGTGCCAATACAGCGGGTAAGGTTTTTGTTTGCGGACTTGATGGACAAGTCTTCTCTCTGGCTTTACCTGCCGCTGGTGCCGGCAAAGGAAAGGCGTACCTGGTTTTTGCCCCTTTGGGCGGAGATAACCGCCTGGACTACGCACTTTTGAAAGGAACAGTCTTGAGTACATCGGCTTATCAGGAAGGCTCGCTAAGAACCCTCGGACAACTTCGTCTTGAAACGGCGCCCGACTCGCTGTTTGCAGCGTCCGACAACCATGTCGGGGTGCTGGTGCGCGCCAAGCGGCAGGTGTACCTCGCCGATGCCTCCGGGAAGATTCATCCGGATTTCCCTTTGGCCGGCGATACGCCCTTTGCATTCGGCCAGTGGTTTGCCGGTCGCCGCGAGAAGGTATTGCTGGTTGGCAACGGAGCCAGTATTTACGCCTACAAAGTGCAATAGGAACAGGTATTTTTTCTTTTCACAACAATTATTTTACCTAATTTTTGGTAAAATTTAGAATTATACACCGTGAATGGGATAAGTGTTAAAATTTATCCTTGCAGCAGTATTATTCTTGTCGAGCGGATTCGTACTTTTCGCCTTTCCTAATCCATTATTAATTTCCACTTTATGAATAGATTGCTACTGCTACTCGCCTTCCTGACAATTGGCTGGACGGCACTGGAGGCGCAGATACCTGACGGATCTACCGCTCCTAACT
>JADZFP010000511.1 GCA_020849825.1 Saprospiraceae bacterium | reverse complement strand
CAATTCACCAATTCACCAATTCACCACTCATTTTCTAAAAAAGAGCGGCAGGGCATACATATAGTTCCCTTGCTCATCCGTCACGTGCATAATCGGGCAGGCTGCCACCAGGCGCGTTACCAGGCGTTTGCGCTGATCGTCCCAGAACCAGTCTTGCACGAGACCAAGCCGCAGGTAGTCCGCCCCCACTTCCATCCGGGTGATTCGCACATGTTCTTCATAGGTCTCCGGATCGAAAGTTACGATCGTGTCGGCTTTGCCGTACAGATTGGCGCGATCGTCGGCCCGAACGGGATAAGCCCAGTTTTTTGCCGAAAAAATATCGGTAGTGGGGTCTTCTATAACGCGTTGCATGAACATCTGCATGACAGGCCTGGCGGGTTGTTTCAGGGGTTTCAGGTCGCCGAGCAACACCTCCCGGTTCTGTACGCCGACGCGGTAAGCCCAGGTGACGGCCGGGTCCGACACCGACGGATATGGCGCCGCGGGTGAGTCGACGGGGAGCCAGAAGGGCACTTTGCCTTCTTTGAGCACAGGACCGATGGCCAGGGTAAGCAGGCCGAATTCAGCCGTTTTTTCGCGGTAATAGACCAGTTGACGGACCCGAAAACCTTTGAAATCTTTGGGCGTCAGATCTCTGTGGATGATGCGCTGCTCGCCTTCATACGTTTCCACACTGAACACCATGATGGTATCGGTCCGGCTTAATTTTTCCAGAATCCCGTCGACGTCAAGTTTTTGTTGCAGTGCTGCATCGGCAAAAACGGCCTGACCGGGTGTATTGGCCTGCGCCAGCAGGATGCCCCCCAGACTGGTCGGCTCGGAATACAATTGAGCCGGGTCGGATGCCGTGGATTTCAGCAGCATGGGCGATTTTAAACCCGTTTGGTTGGGGTCGAAGGAACCAGGTACATCCAGCGCGATGTCAAATTCGGCCTCTGCAACCCAACTGACGGAAGGGTCGGAAAGCAATTGGTCCGCTTGAGCAGAGAGGGCGAAGGCATACAGGCATGCCAGGCAAGCAAAAAAGGTTTTTTTCATAAAATTCAATAGGAGATGGGAAATGAGTGTCAACGGTCTGTTGTGCATTTTCGGTAAAACAGCGGCCGCCAGGACCGGAACGCTCCGTCGTCGCTCCTTATTTCCTGCAAAGGCGCCACAGCCACCAAACGGGTGAGCAGCATCTGGCGTTTGTCGTCCCAATACCAGTTTTGTATGAGGCGCAAGCGGCCGACAAGGTCCGGATTCAGTAAAAAAGGTTGGGTAACGATATGTTCTTCAAATGCTTCAAAATCAAAAGTTTCAAGGGTATCGATCCGGCTGAAAACCTGTTCGCGCCTCTCCAGCGAAAGCGGTTTCCAGTCGACGTCGTACAGCTCGACAGCGGCCCGGTTGCGTGCGGCGTCCAAAAAGTCGGGCATTACCGCGTAATCCGGCTGTTTCAGGGAATATAGTTGTTTGAGATCGGGGCTCGCGTTATTGGTTCGAATCCGGCGGGCCCAATGGATATCCGGGTTGTCGAGACTTGGAAACTTGCGCATATCGGCGCGTTTCTCCGCCGGCACGTTCCACCAGAACAGGACCCGGCCATCGGGCAATGCCGGGCCGACGGCCAGGGTAATCAGGCCGAAATCGGCGGTTCGAGCCCGATAACAAAGCAATTGGCGCACCCGCAGGTAGGGGCAATCCTCCGGACCGGTTTCTATGACCAGCACATCGGAGCTTTCGTTGTCGAACCAGAGCACGGCTGTATCGCGAAACACCAGCAGTTTGTCCAGATCGGACAAAGAAAGGGGGCGAGTGGGGTCGCTGCCATCAAACACCGGGCTGCGGCCCGACCAGGCCATTTGAAAAAGGCGGTCTGTCAAGCCATCGGGCCGGTAAAACAGCTCGTCCTGACGGCCGGTATGCTGATCTTTCAATACGGCTACGGTGTTGAGCGTATCGGCAGACTCCGGAATATGGCCGGCGCCATCGAACACCAGCAGCATTTCAATTTCAGCCGCCCAAACGACATCCGGGTCGGACAAAATCTCGCTGCGCTGCGCCCGGGCCGACGCCAGAAAGAGCAACAACCACCCGGAGAAAAACAGTTTTTTCATGCAGGAAAGACGTTTGAAGAATGAACGTTCAAAAATGAAGAATCTGAAAACTTGCCAAAAAAGCCCGCGCTACCACTTATTTTTGCGGCGCTTTACATTATTTAAAAGTCAGGCGCGGTAAAATATCCTTGTTTCCCCTCTCCTGTTACCATTCACCAAGGACGAGCAGCCCCGCGCAATTTCAGCAATGCCCGACTGTTTTTCCTGCAAATCAAGTCATTATGACTATTGAACCCAATAAGGTAGTGCTGGTGCACTACACCCTGACCGAGGGCACGGCCGAAGGCGATCAGATCGAAAGCACGCAAGGCGGCGAACCGCTCGGCTTTATTTTCGGCGTAGGGATGATGATCCCCCAGTTTGAAGCCAATTTGTCGGGGCTGAAAGCCGGCGATGAATTTGCTTTCGGCATCAAAGCCGCCGACGCTTACGGCGAATACGACGAATCCGCCCTGGTGGAAGTACCCAAAAACATGTTTGAAACCGACGGCAAGATTCCCGACGGCCTGCTCGAAATCGGCAATGTTTTGCCGCTCACCGACCAGGAAGGCAACCATTTCCAGGCCGCTGTGTCCTGGGTTGGTCTGGACAAGGTAAAACTCGACTTCAACCACCCGATGGCCGGTGTCGACCTCTTTTTTACGGGTAAAGTTGAAACGGTACGCGATGCCGACCCGACCGAACTGGCGCACGGCCACGTGCACGGTAATGGTGGTCACCACCATTGACCGATTTGCGATGTACGATTACATGAGTTGCGATTGAAGATGGAAAGGTCCGTTTTCGTCCGGTCGAATCGAAAATCAAACTTCGTGTAATCGTACGTCGTATGCCTTGTACCTGCCAGGCAAGGCTAAAAACACCATTTACATCGTTTTTTTGGGGCCAGATTGGCATACAAATCGCCAAAACTTCGACCTTTCGAGCGAAATAGAACGTCCAATCAATTTGACATGAGCCACAACGGAGTAAACCGTCTTTCGGCTGCCGGCCTGATCGTAACCCTCGGAATTATTTACGGCGACATCGGCACCTCCCCGCTATACGTAATGAAGGCGATTGTGGGAGAGGGTAAAATCATAGATGCCCAAACGGTGCTGGGCGGCGTTTCGCTGGTATTCTGGACGCTGACGATCCAAACCACGATCAAATACATCATGCTCGTACTCCGGGCCGATAACAACGGCGAGGGCGGTATTTTTTCCCTTTATTCGTTGGTTCGCCGTCGCCGGCGCTGGCTTATGTATCCGGCCTTGCTGGGCGGAGCAGCCGTTTTGGCCGAGGGTATGATCACCCCTCCCATTACGGTATCGTCCGCTATCGAAGGGCTTTCCATCAAGTTTCCGGACATACCGACCATCGGTATCGTGATTGCCATTATTTCCGCCCTGTTTTTTATTCAACGGTTCGGCACAGCCGCCGTGGGGCGGAGTTTCGGGCCGGTGATGTTGTTGTGGTTCAGCATGCTGGCCATTTTGGGCATTTCCCAAATCGTCTACATGCCTGAAATTTTCAAAGCGCTCAATCCGCAATATGGCATCGAATTGTTGCGCAGCAGCCCCAATTTTCTGGTGGTGATGGGCGCCGTTTTTCTTTGCACAACGGGGGCCGAAGCCTTGTACGCCGACCTTGGCCACTGCGGGCGCACCAATATCCGGGTGAGCTGGGTATTTG
>JADZFP010000510.1 GCA_020849825.1 Saprospiraceae bacterium | reverse complement strand
GGATTTTGGATGAAGTGCCTTTAATTTTCATCGGCATTGCCAACTGGCCCTCGGGAATGGCATGCCTGTCAAAAGTGGATGCCGTCATTCCGACCGGTTGAAAGATGTTCTGCGCCAGATATCGTTCAAAAGGGACGCCGGCTTTTTGCTGCACCAGATACCCGAGAACATCGTAGCCGGTATTGCTGTAGGTATGTCGACTGAATTTGCTACCCGGCTTGTAATTCAGCTTGCTTTGTCGTAGAGAGTAGAATAACAGGTGCAGTGCGGTACTGTCGTCGGGCGAATTTTTTAGCTTGTTATCCCAGGGTAAACCCGAAGAGTGGGTGACCAATTGAAACAGGGTTATGTCGCGGTATCGGTCGTCTCTCATTTTAAAATCCGGCAAATATTCGACCAGACGACCTTCCAGTTTCAAATCGCCTTTTTCAACCCATTGCATCACTGCCGTTATGGTAAACAATTTGGTTACCGAGGCTATTGCGAATCGGGTATTATCGGTTACGGGGTATATCCCGCTCAAATCGGTGAAACCGTACCCTTTGGTATAATAGAGCTGCCCGTCCTTTACGATACCGATTGAAAGCCCTTGTATCTTATACTCGTTCATTCGAAGTGTGAGCAAACTGTCCAGCAAGAAAGGGATGGTATCTGTCTGCGCTTTCAGCAAGCCATGGACAAAAATAAACGCGAGCAGAAAGCAGCGTTTCGACATGATAAAGGCCTTTTTTAAGAGTTCGATCAACTTTTACAAATCCGTTACATCCTTTTACACCCCAAGTTCCGAAACGTTCTCCCGTTGCCTGCACTTTTGCCGCATTGTTTCACCAAACAGAATCTCCTCATGCAGTTTCAATTGCTCGCCTTGCTGATCTTTTTTGAATCGTTTTTTGCCTGCCGGCAATTGCCCGATCAAAAACTGAGTCTTGCCTCCATTAACACCGATCCGGAACATAGCCTTCACGATTCACCGGGTTATCTGGCCGCCGATATCATTTATCAATCAGTCGACGCCGGCAATACCTGGCGGGATATCAGTGCGGGATTGCCCGAAGGCGCCGCTCCCGTTTCCCTGATGATCAGTGGCGACGAGGTCCTTCTTGGAGGCGATGGCGGTTTGTTCCGCGGCGCCGGGGCCGTTTTTCCGATATGGGAAAAAGAGTTTCTGCTGGACGACCGGGTCACCGGTATTTTCCCGGGCGCAGCCGGCCCCTATATCGTAACCGGCTGGCACGGATTTTCACAAAACTGGCCCGGCACCAGCCTCTGGATGTCAAAGAGCGCCACCCTGGATGAACCGACGGTCCAAACCGTGCTGGAAACCCGCAACGCCGTACTCCTCGTGGGCGGCGGAACCGGTATTTTTCGCTCAAACGACGGCGGCAACAACTGGAAAAAAGTCTATGAAAAATGCATTGTACGGAACATTGTAGAAGCCGGAAATATGCTGATTGCCGGCAGCAACAAGGGAATCTTACAGTCTGCCGACGGCGGTGAAACCTGGCAAATGGTCCTGCCGACCAACAACGACGTCATTTCTGTCCGGGTCGTCGACGGCGGTATTGCCGCGCTGGTGGAAGGGAAGATGCCAGAAGACGGCCAAAGGACAAACCAGTATTACTTCTCTTCCGATCAGGGGACCAACTGGCAAAACCGGACGGCTTCGCTGCCTTCCGCGTTGAACAGCATTTATTCGCTGGAACAAGCAGGCGCTTACCTGTTTGCGTGCTCGGATGGAGGGATTTACCGCTCGGCCGATCAAGGCAAGACCTGGGACCAAATTCGCCCGGCGCCCGCAAACAAAGGTTCGATTTATCAGATCGCCGTTACAGAAAAAGCCATCTTTGCACTGCTGATCTTTGGTTGCTGAAAAAAACCGATTTCAGCATGTTTATGGTTCGTTGGATCAAATATTGGCCTGTTTTATTGGCGCTTCCGGTGATGGCGTGGCTCATTTCGCCATCACCGGAAAGCAGCCCCCGGCAAACGTCGGAGCGCGTCAACCTCGCCCTGCGCCGAACGGCCGACGGGCTGCTGCGTCTGTCGGGCGACAGTACAAGCCGTATACCGGCGATCGTGCAGACGGAGGCGAACGTCTGGCAAGTACAACTGGAAAAGCCTTTTTCCTACGAACAGTTACCGGCTCTTCTGCAAGCCTCGCTCGACCAGTACGGCGTTCGGGAAAGCTACGAAGTAGCCGTTCGGCGTTGTGAGGATGCCGCCATCGATCTGGGTTATCACCAGCTGGATTTTTTGAAAAACGAAGAAGGATTCGTACCCTGCGGCGGCCGTGAGGCGCCCGAAGGCTGCCATTATATCGAACTGCGTTTCGTCGAGCCGGCGACAGGCAACGCGCTGGCAGCGAAAATCGGACTCGCTCTGTTGGCTTTGAGCAGTTTGTTGCTGTACTGGTTTGTACGGCGCAAGAAATACGCCGGCCCTGTCGAAACCATGCCCGAGGCCGCCGAACCGGACTGGCTGGCTTTCGGTCAGTCGCGCCTCGACGTAAGCAACCAGGTGCTCGAATGCGGCGGCCAGCGCCAGCAGCTCACTTTCAGGGAGGCAAAATTGCTCCGCCTTTTGGCCAGTCATGCCGACCGCCTGCTCGATCGCGAAGAAATCATCCGGCAGGTATGGGCCGACGAAGGTGTGCTCGTGGGCCGCAGCGTGGACATGTTCGTGTCGCGGCTTCGGAAAAAACTGGCTGCCGACCCTTCCGTGGCGATCGTAGCGGTGCATGGGGTAGGGTACAGGCTGGAGACGGGCAGGTAGCCACTACCCTAATCCAGCAACCATTTGCTCAACTGTGCTTTTGCTACTTCCGACAAGGGCAAACTTTGTCCGCTGCTGTTGTCAATCTGTACGATCACCGTCTCCGCGCTGGCGACGCAGTGGCCGTTTTGAAAAAGTTGCTGGTAAATTTTGATGGAACTGGTCCCGATTTTCAGGATGCCGGTGCCTATATCTACCTGTCCGGGCCACAAAATTTCCTTTAAAAAATTCAGGTTCAGGGCGGCGATGACGAAACTGGCGGATTCGGACAACAAAGCGAGATCGGCTTTGTACAACAGTTCCACCCGGCCGGTTTCCAGGTAGGTAGAAAAAACGGCGTTGTTCACGTGCCCCTGCCGGTCAGTATCGGAATAACGAATCTTGTCGAAGGTTCGCAAGGGGAAGCGGTCGAATGCTGTGGTCTGCATGTTCTAATTATGATCGTATTTCTGCGCCTTGATGAGTATGTAGACGGTTCCTGCCAGGGTAGGGAGTGCAATAAATATTTTTGCCATGCCGGACAGCCCGAGTGCCGCCAGCAAACCGGGTGTGACGATCGTTGCCAGCCCCATTGCCACCAGGCAGTTTCTCATAAAACGGGATAGCCCCTCGATGTCGACGTTTTTTTTGCGCTCCGGCGGCATGGTATTGTAACCGGCAATCAGATCGGGGTATGATCTGACCAAAAAGCCAGCCCCGATCTCGATGAGACCCATGAAAATTGCTGCAAAAATCATGTTCAATGTTGTGTTTTATTCAATACCGGCAACGAGTTCTGTCACAGAGGTTTGCTTCCGACAAATCTGATTACAGAGCCGAGCCCGTTGTGAAAAAGACCTTCACGAAGTTCAATTTCAGTTTCCTGCAATTCAATTATTTCATAATCGGGGTAGTATGTTTTGATCTCATCCGTCGAATACAACATATCGACGTCTTTGGGGCCGCCCACTTTTTCGTTTTGCTGCTGGTACGACAAGTGGTTTTTGCTGAAGGCTTCAAAAATGACGACGCCTCCCGGACGTAAATACTTGTCGAGCGACGTGAGCATAGCGGATTTCAATTCGGCCGGGAAGTGGGCGTAGATCAAGGCGACAACATCGAATGTATCCGGTTCGTAATCCAGCTCGTTTAATGCGCCCAGCTGGTAATTGATCGTCACACCCTTCTTTTGGGCGAGTTGCAAAGCTTTTTTTTGCCCCTCCGAACTGATGTCAAAGGCGCTTGACTGCCATCCCTGCGTGGCCGCAAATACGGCATTCCGCCCTTCTCCTTCTGCCGGGAACAGTATTCTTCCGGGTGTCAATCGGGACAATTGCTCTTTTAAATAGTCGTTGGGGGATTCACCATAAGCATACTCGCTCATGCTGTAACGTTGGTTCCAAACGTCGGTCCAGTCTTTTTGCATCGATTCTTTTTTGTTTCAACAGGGGGGCAACAATACGGTTCAAAATTATTGCCGGCGGCTAATTTAAAGGATTTGGCCCAAGCGGCAGCATTACCAGTTTCCTGTTCAGCCTGAATGGAAAATTACCTGTTCCGTATTTACCGTATTGGGGGGGCGAGTATTTTCGCCCATCAATTCAGCACCTTGTGTTTGACCGAAAAACGCTCGACTCGACAACGCGTCCGCCGACCCGGACCGAATTTTACCGAATGGCCGCCCTGATCGGGTTGGCTATTTTTGCCGTTTTGGCGGTCTTCCAGCCTTTCGGGACCTATGTTTTTGAGCACGAACGGAAATACCTGGTGCTCGCCGGCTACGGCTTGCTGGTGCCGCTTGCGGGTTTTGTGATTCGGGAGAGTATCGCGCTTTTGCGCCCCGATTTTTTTTCGCCGGCCCGCTGGACTTTGCGTCGTGAACTGGGGCTCACCGGCATGTTTGTACTCGCCTCGATCGTCGCCAGTTATTTTTACCATCACCTGGCCATTGGCGGCCGCCTGTCGGTCGCCGGTTTTTTCAGTTTTATGGTTTATGCGCTGACGACTGCGCTGCTGCCTCTGGCCCTGCTCGTCATCTGGCGTTTTTTTGAGGTCAGAAGCCATCTTGTCGCCTCCGAGTTTTCTGAAAAACTCGCCGGCATGCCGCCCGCGGCCGACCCGACCATTGTTCTTCAGGGCGAGAACAAATTTGAAAAACTGACCCTCCTGCGTCCGGAGATTCTATTCCTGCGCGCGGCCGACAACTATGTGGAGATTTTTTTGCTGAAAGACGGCCAGGTGCAGCGCCTGATGTTGCGCGCAACACTGGCGGCAATTGTGCAGCAACTGGAGGAGCAACAGCAATCGTTTCAGCAAGTCCATCGCTCTTACGTGCTCAATTTCGAGCACCGGCTCCGGCTCGAAGGCAAATCGCCTGCCTATTGCCTGGTGTTTGAAAAGGCGCCCGAAGCCGGAAGCGTGCCCGTTTCCCGCGCCTTTATCGCGGATGTCAGGGCAATTCTGAGCGCCAAACCGCGCTGACATTCGCCCCGAAATCCTGCATTTTGCCCCGGCTGCCGACATTTTGCCCCGCATTTTGCCGCTTTGCCCCTTTCATTTGCAGCGCATTCCCGGCCGCCGCACTTTTGCTTCCGTCAGTTCAATTCACTGTTTTTCAAACTTGAAAGCACATGCGGAGCAAAACAATCTTTTCCATTCTGGTGCCTTTGGTTTTCCTGATTCTGCATTACGGGCCGCGTCAGTTGCCCAGGCCCGGTTCCTACACAGAGTTGGTACTGGTTCGCGAAATCGCGCCTTTATTGCTCACTGCCCTGGCGATCTGGTGGCTGCATGGTCGCAACTGGCGCAAACTCCCCGATGCCTGGGGCCTGCGCGCCGATGCGCTCGAAGCCTTGAAAACGGCGTTCGTTTTTTGCCTTCCGATGCTTGTCGGGTATGCTCTGCTCGCCGGGTTCAAGGTGTCGATCACCTGGAGTAGTTTTCTGCTGGGCTGTTTGTGGGCGGCCATTTCGGAGGAGTTGTTTTTTCGGGGTTTCGTCTTCGGGCAGTTGTTCCGTTTTGCAGGCTGGGGCTTTCTGGCGGCGGGTTTGCTGAATGCGCTGGTGTTTGGCTCGGCGCATCTGTGGCAGGCCGGCGACCTGGGTAGCGCGATCGGGATTTTCGCCGTTACGGCGCTCGGAGGCCTATGGTTTGCCTGGTTGTACATCGAGTGGCGCAACAACCTTTGGATGCCCATGGCCATGCACTTTTTTATGAATCTGTGGTGGAACATGTTCGACGCCGGTCCCAATGCTGGTGGCGGACTGGCGGCCAACCTGTTTCGCGCGGCGACCATCGCGATCAGTATCATCTGGACGATCCGGATGAAACGCCGCCGGGGTTTGCCGCTCGAAATAACGCGTTTAACCCTTCTGCCATGAAACCGTACCTGAAAGCTCTTTTCCCGCTGCTGGCATATTCCGCCACGTACGGCACCATCTGGCTGCATGAATTGGGTCACGCGTTGGTATACCG
This sequence comes from Saprospiraceae bacterium, assembly GCA_020849825.1. Lineage (GTDB taxonomy): Bacteria > Bacteroidota > Bacteroidia > Chitinophagales > Saprospiraceae > M3007. The sequence continues at coordinate 885 of JADZFP010000510.1, read as the reverse complement.
GTTTTTCAACTGCAAACCCAATCTGCTCGATTTGCACGTGCCCTGGCATTTTGCCGCCGCCAGCCCCGATCCGCTCGACGCCGAATGCGCAGCCGGTTTGAGCGCTTTCCAGTCGTTTCAGGCATCCATGGGCGGCATCGCGGTCAATATGTTGCTGGCCATGGCGGTATTCATGCTGCTTCGCCGTTTTCGGACGGGCATTTGGCCCAACTGGTGGCTGAATGTATTCGTGCTGGCCAATCTGACCGAGGCCGCCAGTTATCTCACGCTGAGCAACATCCGGCCCCTTGGCGATATGATTGCCGTGCAGGAATTCTGTCCTGCACTACGCGTGCCCCTGGGTATGCTGGGGCTCGGGTTGGTCTTGTGCATCATTCATTTTATCAAACAATTGCCTGCAAAATGGCGCATGGGTCTGAGCATCTATTGCGCCGTCATGGCCGCCTGCATGGTCGGGATGCGCTTCGTTTTTGCCGGCTGATTCAATCAACGTATTCTTATGAAAATCATCTCTTTCTGCGGCGCGTTCCTGTGCTGCACAGCCCTTCTCTTTGCTCAAAAAACCATCAACGGCCGTGTGTTCGACAGCGCGAACGGCGAAGCGCTGGCTTATGTCAGCATCGGTATTCAGGGAACCCCAACCGGAACCGTTTCCGGACCGGATGGCCGTTTTGTGCTTGAAATCCCCGACGACCAGGGCGGCAAGGTCCAGTTTTCGCTGATCGGCTTCGCGACGCGCACCCTGTCTGTGTCGAGTCTGCTCAATTCCGGCGAACAGCCCGAGGTGCGGCTCGAACCCACTGCGCTGGCTATCCGGGAGGTGACCATTCGGCCCGAACTCACCCGCAAGGAGGTATTGGGCAAGGAAAAAATGAGGGCCCGCAT
>JADZFP010000509.1 GCA_020849825.1 Saprospiraceae bacterium | reverse complement strand
ATGGTCTGGGGCCGCCTCAAAGACATCGCTCCCGAACAATTCAACGATCCCGCCTGGCTGAAAGCCAACGTCCCTTACGCCGGAGAAGTGCTCATGGGCCACCTGCGCTACGGTACGCACGGCGACAATTCCATCGAACGGGTACACCCCTTCCACCGCCAGAACAACTGGATTACCCGAAACCTTCTGCTCGCCGGCAATTTCAACATGACCAATGTCGACGAGCTGTTCAACGAACTCGTCGATCTCGGGCAGTACCCCAAGGAAAAAAGCGATACCGTCACGGTACTCGAAAAAATCGGCCACTTTCTCGACGACGAAGTGCAGCGCCTGCATACCTGGTACAAACCCGACGGACACGGCAACCAGGCCATCAACCGGCTCATCTTCGACAACCTCGATATTCAGCGCCTGCTGCGCCGCGCCTGCAAAAAATTCGACGGCGGCTACGTGCTCGGCGGCTTGCTGGGCCACGGCGACGCATTCCTGATCCGCGACCCGCACGGCATCCGGCCCGCTTACTGGTATCAGGACGATGAAATCGTGGTGGCAGCTTCCGAACGCCCGGCCATCCAGACGGTCTTCAACGTGCGATTCGACAAAGTGCGCGAACTCCGGCCCGGCCATGCCCTGATTATGAAATACAACGGCAAGGTCGACGAACTGCCTTTTATCGATGCACCGGAAAAACGCGCCTGCTCCTTCGAGCGGATTTATTTCAGCCGGGGCAACGACCGTGAAATTTACCTCGAACGCAAAAAACTCGGCGAACAACTCGCCCGCCCTGCGCTCGAAGCCGTCAATTTCGATTTCAAAAACACCGTCTTTTCCTTTATTCCCAATACCGCGGAAGCTGCTTTTTACGGCCTGGCAGAAGGACTGGAAAAAGAAATGAACCTGGTCAAACAGGAACAGCTGCTCAAAGCCAAAGGCAAACTGACGCCCGAAAAAGTGCAGGAAATATTGGCACAACACCCACGGGTGGAAAAACTCGTCCACAAAGACGAAAAACAGCGCACCTTCATCGCCGACCTCAAAAGCCGCAACGACATGGTGAGCTACGTGTACGACGTCACCTACGGCCTGGTTGAAAACGACAAGGATACCCTCGTTTTGCTCGACGACTCCATAGTGCGCGGCACCACCCTGCGCGACAGCATCGTAAGCATCACCGCCCGTTTGAAGCCGAAAAAAATCATCATCCTGTCGAGCGCCCCGCAAATCCGCTATCCCGACTGCTACGGTATCGACATGTCGAAAATGAAGGATTTCGTAGCGTTTCAGGCGCTGGTGCAATTGCTGGAAGAGACCGGCCGCTCGCATTTGCTGCAGGAAGCCTACCAGCGCTGCAAAGCTTCGGAAAACCTGCCGGCCGAGATGGTCCGCAACGAAGTGGCGCCGCTGTACGATCTGTTCGAATATTGCCAGATCAGCCGCCAGATTGCCAAAATTGTGCGGCATAAAGACATCAAACCCGAGGTACAGGTAATTTTCCAAACCCTCGACGGCTTGCACGAAGCTTGCCCCGGCAATTCGGGCGACTGGTATTTTTCGGGTCGCTACCCGACGCCCGGCGGCAACCGGGTGGTCAACCGGGCATTTATGAACTTTGTGGAAGACAAGGACGAACGCGCTTATTGATCTCAACCCATGCCCCTCCTTACCCTCACCACCGATCTCGGCGACCGTGATTTTTACGCCGGAGCGCTCAAAGGCGCGGTGCTGCGCCGGGCGCCGGAGGGACAATTGGTCGACATCAGCCACCACATCAAGCCCTTCGACATCGTTCAGGCTGCGTACGTGGTGCAAAACGTGTGGGCCGAATTTCCGGAAGGAACCATCCACCTCATCGCCGTCAACTGCGTGTATGACAGCGCCTACCGGTTCGTGGCCCTGCGCCGCGACGGGCATTTTTTCCTCGCCCCCGACAATGGCCTGCTCTCCCTGCTTTTCGATGACATCGATCCTGCCGACCTGCGCCTGCTCGATTGCCCCGCAGAAGGACATTTCCTGGTCAAACAGGTGTTTGCCGAGGCGGCGGCCCACCTGGTATCCGGCTTGCCCTTCGAAGAACTGGGCCAGACCGCCCCGCCGCTCCTGCAGCGCATCAGCCTGCAACCGGTCGTCACCCCGGCCCGCTTGCGCGGTACGGTATTGCACATCGACAATTTCGACAACGCGGTGCTCAATATCCGCCGCGAAGTGTTCGAACAGGCCGCCAACGGTCGCTCTTTTTCCCTGTTTTTCAGGCGAAACGACCCCATTACCCGCCTCTGCAGCAACTATTGCGACGTGCCCGTGGGCGACACGCTCTGCCTCTTCAACAGCGCGGGTTACCTCGAAATCGCAATCAATATGGGTCGGGCGGCCAGTTTGCTGGGTTTGAAAGTGGAGGATGTGGTGGAGGTGGTGTTTGAATGAAATGATCTACTCCCAGCTCGGCACCAACCCCCGCAAACCCATATCCACAATCTGCTCCGCCGCCGCGCTCTGGTCGGCGTAAAAGTCGAGCTGCCCGTTGCCATTGGCGTCGACCCACTCGAAGCTTTTATTGATGGAAAAAGACAAGGTGACCGTGATGTCTTCGGTTTCCTGCCCGGTGACGACGAGCGGCTGCGCAAACTGTCCTGTGATGACGCAGGAGCCCGGCGGCACGGGGTTGGCCGGCCCGAGCGGATTGACTACCGTGGTGGCCCCGGCCGGCGCCTGACCCGAGTACAACTGGTCGTAGGCGTTGTACGGCGCTGTGAGCGCGGTTTCGAACACCCAGAAACCCTGTTTTTTGTCGTCGTTGACCGTCAGCGAGCGCTCGCGGGGCTTGATGCTGCTGATGTAGGTGTTGAAGCCGAGGAAAGATGCCACCGTGCCGCGCTGGTCGGTCAGGTCGCCGACGACGGGCACGTTGTTGATGTTGAACCGGATGTCGTAACTCTGATAGGCCACGCTGGCGCGCACCCACTGGTAGGTGCCCGGCGGCACGTTTTTCAGGCTGATTTTGGTAAAAACCTGGTTTTCACCCGCCACGGCGGCCTTGTCGAAATCGATGGCGTTTTCACCGCCGGCCGCGGTTTCCGGGGCTTTGTACAGAATGGCGCCCGCGCCGAGCTGGGTGAGGGCGGTGGGCGCCAGCTCGATGTAATGCACGCTCAACTGGTGAAAATCGGGCGTCTGTGCGGCGTGCCCCTGCGGTATGGCCGAGGGCTGACCGAGGTTGTTCAGTCTGATCTGGTCGGGGTCGAATTTGAATTGAAAATTCAGGCCGGGCCCGTCTTCACCGGCTGGATTGTTGTCTTTTTGACAGGAAGTTGCAGTGATCAGCAGGGCGGTAAACAACAGCAGGGATATTCGCATAGTTGATTTTTTCCACCATAACGCTGCGAACCTCGCAGGGCTTGTGTGATGTAGACAGGCTTTTTTTTAGACAGGATTTACAAGATCAACAGGATTATTATCCGGCGGCGGAACCGCCTTATCCTGTAAATCCTGTCTAAAAAAACACCTGTCCAAACCCCGGCAATGTCATAGCCGTCCTCGTTTATTTCCCGTCAGCCGGATACACGAGGCCAACCAGTTCCCTTATCCTGTCGAGCGTCTGCATCAGGCCCAGCGAAAAATCGAGGGGTACGCGCGGGCTCTCCGTCAGGCCGGCATCGAGGCAATCCTGCACGTGGTCGGCTTCGAACTGGTAACCGAAACCCGCATAGGCGCAGTCGTAAATTTCTTTTGGCGTATCGCGGTTGTCGTAATCGTACAGCCTGACTTGTTGGGTATGGTGCCAGCGCGGCGCCAGGTAAACGGCGCCTTCCGAGCCGTAGAGCCAGGCCTCTATGGGTGTATTGGCCGCGACGGTCGAATGGCACAGCGCCAGCCGGTTGCCGGGGTAACGGAAGCTGAATGCGCAACTTTCATCGACGCCGCCGGGGGTGAAGGTAGCGATGGCCTGCACGTCGTTCGGTGCGGGTTGGCCGAACAGGTCGAGGGCCAGCAGCGCGGGATAAATACCGATGTCGAGCAGAGATCCGCCACCCAGCCTGGGGTCGAAAAGCCTTGAATTCGGGTCGTAAACAGTTTTGAAGCCGAAATCTGCTTTTATGGTATGCAAGGGGCCGACGGCATTTTGCCGAACCAGTTCGAGGGCTTTTACGACGCCGGGAATAAACAGGGTCCACAACGCTTCCATCAAAAACACCCTGTTGTGCCGGGCGGCATCGATCATGCGCCGAGCCTGTGCGGCATTCATGGCGAAGGGTTTTTCGCACAGCACGGGTATGCCGTTTTCAATACAAAGCAGGGCGCAGTCGTGGTGCAGCGTGTGCGGCGTGGCCACATACACCGCATCGAGGCCGGGGCAGCCGACGAGGTCTTCGTAGCGCCCGTAAGCGAAATCGGCGCCGAATTCGTCGGCAAAACTCCGTGCCCGCGCGGCATCGGTAGAGGCCACGGCGTGCAGGCGCGCATTGGGCAAAAGGCGCAGGTCGCTGGCAAATTTCCGGGCAATACGGCCGGGGCCGATGATGCCCCATTGGAAGGTTCTTTGCATGGAGAGGACTGGTTGAGTAGTGGATTGGACAGGGTTTACAGACGGGGTTGGACAGGATTTACAGGATATGGCGACTTCATCGTCGGTTTATCATCCTGTAAATCTTGTAAATCCTGTCTAAATAACAGCGTCCTGTCGGATTTTGACTGTGTAGCCCCGAATTTTGCAGCCTTATGATACGCTTTACTTTTTTTCTACTGCTCACGGCCCTGCTGGTATTGTCGCTGCCGGCTTACCGCAGTGCCGATCCGGCCACGCCGGCCGAACTCGGCGAACGCCTTTTTTTCGACCCCATCCTCTCGGCCGACCGCACGATTTCCTGTGCATCCTGCCACAAACCCGAATATGCCTTTGCGGATACCATGCCGTTCAGCCTGGGTATTCGCGGGCAACATACGACGCGCAACACGCCTACGGCGATGAATATGGGCTCGCGGCCCTACTTTTTCTACGACGGGCGGGTGGCTACCCTGGCCGATCAGGCGCTTCACCCCATTCGCAATCCGATCGAAATGGGCCTGCCCATCCCCGATGCCGTGCGGCGACTGGCGAAGCACAAGCAGTACAAACGCTGGTTTGCCGATATTTACCACCGACCGGTCGACTCGCTGGCCCTGGGCGACGCTCTGGCCGCTTTCGAATTTACGCTCGAAACCGCCGACACCCCCAACGATCGCTGGCTCAACGGCGATACAGCGGCCATGACCGCTTCGCAGCGCCGCGGCCGGCAGATTTTTTTGAAAAAAGGCCGTTGCTTCGACTGCCATTTCTCGCCCGATTTTACTGGCGATGAATTTCGGAACGTCGGCCTGTACACCGGCGCAGCCCACGACGACGTAGGCCGTTTTGCCATTTCCAAAGATTCAGCCGACCTGGGCAAATTCAAAGTGCCGGGCTTGCGCAATGTGGCCGTGACCGCTCCGTATATGCACGACGGCCGTTTCCGCACGTTGCGCGAAGTGATCGACTACTACGACCAGCCGATCAATTTTGTAAAAAACCCGGTCAATGCCGATTCGCTTGTACAAACCCCGCTGGGTCTGACGGAACAGGAAAAAGTCGATCTGGAAAACTATTTACATGCGCTGACGGACGACCGTTTTCAGAAAAAGTAAACCGGGTTCAAATCCTGTCGTTGACCAGCAGGTTTTCTCCTTTTTCATAAATGACGTTGGAACGGCCGACGATCAGCGGGTCGAGTTTTCCGATTCTTTTCAGGTCCTTTTTGTCGTAGGGAATTTTGTGCAGCAGGTAGCGCATGGCGTTGAGGCGGGCGCGTTTTTTGCAATTCGACTTGACCACGATCCAGGGCGCGTCGGAAGTATCGGTGTAGAAAAACATTTTCTCCTTGGCGGCGGTGTAATCGTCCCATTTGTCGAGCGAAGCCCGGTCGATGGGAGAGAGTTTCCACTGTTTCAGCGGGTGGGTTTCGCGGTCTTTAAAGCGCCTCTTTTGTTCTTCGCGGCTGACGGAAAACCAGAATTTGATCAGGAGAATGCCGCTGCGCACCAGGTTGCGTTCGAATTCGGGTACCTGGCGCATAAACTCGTTGTATTCATCGGCGCTGCAAAACCCCATGACATGCTCCACGCCGGCGCGGTTGTACCAGGAGCGGTCGAATAACACGATTTCGCCGTGCGTAGGCAGGTGTTTGACGTAGCGCTGAAAGTACCATTGGCCGCGTTCCTCCTCGGTGGGTTTTTCGAGGGCGACAACGCGCGCGCCGCGCGGATTGAGGTGTTCCATGATGCGTTTGATGGTGCCGCCTTTGCCGGCGGCGTCGCGGCCTTCGAACAGGATAACGACGCGGCTGCCGGTTTTTTTGGTCCAGGCCTGGAGTTTGAGGAGTTCCACCTGGAGGTCGTATTTGTGGGCCTCGTAGTTTTTGCGCGACATGAGGTTTTTGTACGGATACCCTCCGTTGCGCCAGTCGGGCGACAGTTCCTCGTCGTCTTTGGTCTTTTTGTTTTTGGAAATACCGGCCTGGTTGATATCGTCCAGAAGAATTTTGAGCAGCCATTCCCGTTCTTCGGGCGGAAAACTTTTGAGGTATTCCTCGGTGGTCAGTTTTTTATCCGTTTGGGTATGATCCAGAATATCTTCGAGGGCGGCAGCTTCCTTGTTGATCTTGGCCCGGATGCGTCGGTTGACCGTTTTGGCGCGGGCTTCCACGGGCGTATCGCCGCCGATTACGTCGCCCTCCTGCGTTTGCCGGGTGGTAGTTTTGAGGGCTTCTTCTTCGCTGATTACAGTTCTTTTTGCCATAGTTCGGGTGTGTCGAAAGAGCATGGAATGAAACAGCGAAGGGACGATTTTCGGGAATACAGGGTGAAGACGAAAATCATATTTGTCACTGATTCTTGTAATACGGCCGTATTTTCGAGTTAAACCCAATCTCCTTTACCTTTCGCCTTATGAATAACTGACTCATTAACATTGGTTTAGTACTCGCTTTTGGTATTTGTTACATGGAGTGGGGGGGCGGCAATTCCGCTTTCGTGTTTCAAAGCGAGGTCCAGATTTTTACCCAGTCGGAAAGCTGGCGCGACAACTTTGCCCATCCGATCATTCTGGCCGGCCTCATTGGGCAACTGATCCTGCTGTTCGCGGCGTTCAAAAAAACTCCGTCGCGCAAACTGACCTGGGCGGGCATTCTGATCCTGAGCCCGGTGGTGTTGCTGATTTTCCTGGCCGGCGCCCTTTCGCTGAACTGGAAAATGGTTCTTTCCGCTTTCCCGTTTTTGACGCTTGCGGTTATGTTTTGGCGGAACAACCGGAAGCCGGGGGCCGGAGTGGCGTAAACTTAATGTTGTAAAAAACGCACGCTTTATTTCTTTTGCGCATATTCGTGATGGAATGCCGTACCAGGGCATTTATTATTACAGACTAAATCGTTTCGATATGTTCAAAAGTCTTAAAGCTTTTCTCTTGCGCGGCGATGCGCTCGCGCTTGCGGTAGGCGTCGTTATCGGCGGCGCATTCAACAACATCATCACCGCACTGGTGGAGAAATTCTTTTCTCCCCTCATCGGCGCCTTGCTCGGCGGACTGGATTTTTCCACCTCGGTTTTCACCCTTGCCGGTGTGGCTATCGGTTGGGGCGCCATTGTGCAGGCTGTCATCAATTTTCTGATGGTGGGTATTTCACTCTACCTCTTCTTGCGGATTTTGGGTAAAAATCCCAACGAGGCGCCCCCGCCTACACCGACGGAATCGTTGCTGACGGAAATCCGGGATTTGCTGAAAAAGTAGGAAAACCCTTTTTCCCGCTAATGTTTAACTGCCTTGCTGCGGGTCGTTTACCTGCGGACCGGTGAGCCACTGCACGTTTTCCGTGATGCGTTCGATGGGCCAGTTCCACCATTGCATTTCGAGCAGGGTTTCGATCTCGGCATCCGAAAAACGACGGCGAAGCTCGCGGGCAGGATTGCCGCCGACAATGGTGTAGGGCGGAACATCCCTCGTCACGACCGAACAGGCCGCGACAATGGCCCCGTCGCCGATGGTGACGCCGGGCATGATGACGGCTTTGTAGCCAATCCAGACGTCGTTGCCCACCACCGTATCGCCCCGGTGCGGATACTGGCGGCCGTCCATGGCATGTTCCCAACCCTGCCCGAAAATCGTGAACGGGTAGGCAGAAACCGCCTCGGTCAGGTGGTTGCCGCCGTTCATGATAAACTCGACACCCGAAGCGATGGAGCAGAATTTTCCGATGCGCAACTTGTCGCCGATGAATTCGAAGTGATAGCGCACGTTTTTTTCAAAATTGCGGACATCCTCAAAATCGTCGTAATAGGTATAATCGCCCACTTCGATGTTGGGCCGGGTGATGGCGTTTTTTAAAAAACACAAACGCTCGTAGTGGGGGAGCGGGAAAAGAGTTGAAGGCGCAGGACCGGTGTTGTTCATAAAGCAGATGTCGGGTTGATGCCCCGCAAAGATGCTTCCCCGGGCGTGCAGGCGCCAAAACAGCCTGCCCCAATGACCAAATTCAAACGATGAATGCCGGATTCGGACGACGATTGCCCGCTACTGTTTCACCAGCAATATCTGTTGGCCTGCCGCCTGTAAAACGTACGCGCCGCCGGCCAGCCCCTGCATGTCGATGGTGTGGGTTTTGCTGTTCAGATGGCCGCCCAACACCCGTTTGCCCAGCAGGTCGTACACCTGAAAGGGTTCCGGTTTTTGCCAAAACAGCGACTCGACCGTTACGACCGACTGAACCGGGTTGGGGTAGCAGCGGATGGTATTGTTGCGGGACAGCGGATTTTTGACCGTCGAAATAACCTGTTCGCAGCGCATGGTATCGAGTTGCAGAAACATATCGTCGAAGTACGAATCGTTGTCGACTCCGTTTTGCCGGGTGCCGGTCAGCACAAAGTGGATGGCTGTGCAGGCAGCTGGTATTTCCGACGTTTCGCGAAACTTCACCCATTCGCCCGAATTGACGCCGTAGCTGGGCGTAGCGCCGACCAGACTGCCTGTAGCGGTATAAAATTCGAGGCGGAATTCGGGCCGGTCGGTGCCCTGATAATCGCTGAGGTAACCGCCGAAGATGGCTTTTGCATGGCCGTCGGCAAAATGCTGGGCAAAGGCGGGCACGTCGACCACTTGATGTGCCTCGGCGTAGGGGTATTCTTCGCAAACGCCGCCCACGGCAAACAGCCGATCGCCCGAATAGGCGTTGTTGCCCGCGCATTCGCCGCTCAGGATAGATTCGATCACGCCCTGCGTGGCCGTCCAGCCGCTGATGCCGTCTTCGGCGCCGCCATTGACCAGCAGGTTGCCGGTAGCCGTTGTCGGGCCGGTAAAAAAGCGGATCGGCGCGCTCCAGGCGCTCCACCCCAGGCTGCGGTCGCGGTAACGAACCCGCCAGAAATAGGTTGAATTGTCGGCCAGCCCCTCGATCAGTTCGTCGCTGAGGTCGTCGCCGGCCTGCAGGTCGACGTTTTGGTACCAGTTTTCGTACTGCCGCCAGTGATCGACGACGACTGTGTTGCCGAACGTCGAGTCGGTTGCGATTTGCCATTGCGTGGCGCCTTGCAGGTCGCCGTCGGGGTCGTTGTACGCCGATGCGCCGAGTTCGACGACGCAATCGGGCGAAACCGTCAGGTCGGGCGTGGGAAACAGACCTTGTGGTTGTTGGGGCGCCAGGTTGTAACGTTTGATCAAAAAGCTGTCGCGCACCACGTTGTCGAGCGGGAAATTCACATTGCCCCGGCTGATGCGTTTGAGCACGAAGCGGGGCTGGTCGCCGGCTTCGACGGCCACCCAGACGAAGCCGTATTCGTCCTGGCTGATGCTGTGTTCGGGGTAGTCGGTTTGCGGGAATTCGTTCCAGTAATCGATATTGCCTCCGGCGGTGGCCACATTGACCATGCTGTGGTTGTGTTCGAGGCTTTGCCCGCGGGAGTAGCCGTGCGTATGGCCGTAAAAATGCAAGCTGGGTTTGCCGCAGGCGGTGGAGAAATCTTCCAGTTTTTCAATCACCTGTCCGGTGTAGTCGGAGTTGCCGGCCGGCCAGAGTTCGGAGTGGTGCGGGTGGTGCAGTTGGGCGAAGACAAAATCGATATCCTCGTCGGCGCAGGCGTCGTCGAGCACCATTTCGAGCCAGTCCAGCTGTTCGGGGATCGTATAGCCCGAATTCGAGTTAAGACCGATGATGCGAAGGTTGGAATAGTCTTTATACCACCAGTGTTCTTCGTAGCCAGGGGTTCCGTTGAGCGGCAGTTCGAAGTATTTGAAATAGGTCGGCGTATTGTTTTCGTGGTTGCCCAGCACGGGGTACACTGGGACGCGGCTGAACAGGTTTTCCGAAGGGTTGAAAAAAGTGTTTTTCCACTGCAGGTAATCGTTGCCGTTGTCGACCAGGTCGCCCGGAATGACGGCAAAGGCCAGCTGGCGCGGCAAATCGACCGGGCCCTGTGCCTGCAGATAACCGATGATGCCTTCGTTGCAAATTTCATTGAACACATAGGGATTCGACCCGTCGCGCTGCATATCGCTCATGGCGACGAGGGCGAAGGATTGTTCCGCGCTTTTGAGCGGGGGCGTGACGAAATCGAAAACGGCGCTTTGGGCATTGCCCGTCACGACCCGGTAATAGTATCGGGTGTCGGCATCCAGGCCGGAAAGATGCGCGTGATGGATGCAGGAATTGCCGGAGCCCTGTACCCATTCGCCGGGCGAAAAATAACCGAGGGTATCCGTCGGTCCCCAGCTCACATAACCGGCCGAAGAATCGGAGGCTTCCCAGGCGACCACGATGGAGTGGGGTTCGGCGTCTTGCAAAAAGGGTTGTACCAGCAGGGTTTGCGCATTTGCAAAAAAAGCGCTGAGGAGCAGGGCGAGGGTGAGGCAGAATGTTTTCATGAAAAATAACACGGCTGAACTGATTAAAACGCGCAGCGAATGTACAGTATCCGGGTCGGCGCTTTCATTGATGATTTTCTTCCGTTGGTTGATAAAGTTTGCCGGGCGCATCCGCGGCCGGCACATTTGTCGCCATACGCCACTCTACAACCCTGTTGCTATGATTTCAAGATTCTGCTTGCCGCTTTTACTGTGTTTCCCCGTTTTCCTGAACGCCCAAAACCGCACCCTTTCCGGCTATCTGCGCGATGCCGCCTCGGGCGAAGAATTGCTCTACGCCACGGTCAGGGTACTCGATACCGACAAGGGCGCGACCACCAACGAATACGGTTTTTATTCGCTCACGCTGCCGCAGGGCGCCTACCGGCTGCAATTTTCGTATGTCGGGTATGAAAGCCGCATCGTAGAGATCGGTCTCGATAAAGACACACGCCTCGATGCGGAACTCGATGCGGCGGCCACCTTGCAGGAGGTGGTGATAAAAGCCACGCAGGAGGATGAAAACATCCGCTCCACCGAAATGAGTGTGGCTACGCTCGATATGAAAGACGCCAAACTGATCCCCGTACTGTTCGGCGAACAGGATATTCTGAAAACCATCCAGTTGCTGCCGGGCGTCAGCCCCAACAGCGAAGGCAACGCCGGCTTTTTCGTGCGCGGCGGCGACGCCGACCAGAATCTGGTGCTGCTCGACGAGGCGCCTGTTTACAACGCTTCCCACCTGCTGGGCTTCTTCTCCGTGTTCAATTCGGATGCGCTGAAAGACGTCAAACTGTACAAAGGCGGCATCCCCGCCCAATACGGCGGCCGCATCTCCTCGGTGCTCGACGTGCGCATGAAAAACGGCAATGCCCGCTCGCCGGAGGTGTCGGGCGGCATCGGGCTGATTTCTTCCCGGCTGACCGTCGAAACCCCGTTCGGCGGCGAGGATAAAGGCTCGTTGATGCTGTCGGGCCGCCGTACCTATGCCGACCTTTTGATGAAAACCTTCTCCAGCGATTTTGACGAAACCTCGCTGTATTTCTACGATTTCAATGCCAAGGCCAATTATATCCTCGGCGACAAAGACCGGCTCTACCTGTCCGGCTACTTTGGCCGCGACGTGTTTGCGCTCAACCGCGTGGGGCTCGACTGGGGCAACACGACGGCCACTTTGCGCTGGAACCACGTGTTCGACGACCGGCTGTTCTGCAACACTTCCCTTATTTACAGCGATTTCGACTACGGATTCGGCGTCGACAACGCGGGTACGGCCATCGAACTCTCCTCGGGTATTTTTGACTACAACCTCAAACAAGACTACAACTGGTTCGTCAACCCCGAAAACACCCTGCAATTCGGCTGGAATACCGTCGTGCACCGCTTCAAACCCGGCCGTTTCAGCTCCGACGACGGCGACGACAGCACCAACGACATGGCGCTCGACCTGTCCCGTCAACAAGCGCTTGAAACCGGTTTTTACCTCGACAACGAACAAAAAATCAATTCCAGGCTCTCGCTCTATTACGGCGCGCGGCTGAGTACGTTCAGCAACATCGGTCCCTACGACCTGAAAACCTACAACGAAGCCGACGAGGTGTTGTCGACCCAAACCTACGGCCAGGGCGACTTTTTCCACACCTGGTGGGGATTGGAGCCCCGGGCCAGCGCGAGTTTTATGCTGGATCGCAACAGTTCGGTAAAAGCCTCCTACAACCGCCTTTACCAATACCTCCATCTTTTGTCAAATTCGACCTCGGGCACGCCGACCGACCTCTGGTATCCAAGCACGCCACTGGTGAGGCCCGAGATCGGCGACCAATGGGCGCTGGGCTATTTTCGCAATTTTCAGGAGAATACCTGGGAGTTCAGCGTGGAAACCTATTTCAAAAAGCTGCGCCACCAGGTCGACTACGAAGACGGCGCCGAACCCTTTCTCAACCCCGATCTCGAAGCCGAACTGGTATTTGGAGAAGGCAGGGCTTACGGGGCCGAATTTTTTCTGAAAAAGAACAAAGGCGATTTCACCGGCTGGTTTTCCTATACGCTTTCCAAATCCGAACGCCGTTTCGATGCGATCAACGAGGGCAACTGGTTTTCGGCACGGCAAGACCGCACACATGCCGTCTCACTGGTCGCCACCTACCGCATTTCTCCCCGCCTGAGCGCTTCAGGCGCCTGGGTATACTACACGGGCGATGCCGTTACTTTCCCGACCGGCAAATACGAGATCGACGGCGAGATCGTCACCCTGTACACCGGCCGGAACGGCGATCGCATGCCCGATTACCATCGCCTCGATCTGGGGCTGAACTGGCAATTGAAAGAACACCGGCACTGGTCGTCGGAGCTCAATGTTTCGGTGTACAATGCCTACAACCGCAAAAACGCCTTTTCCATCAGTTTTGAGGAAAGCGAAACCAGTCCGGGTACCACGGAAGCGGTCAAAACCGCCTTGTTCGGTATCGTGCCTTCGGTGACCTGGAATTTCCGTTGGAAATAAGGCGGGAGAGAACGGGGCGTCAGGCGGGGTGAAGACGGTGTCACAAGTTTGCCGTGGAGAACTTAGGTCACGCAAAGCCGCAAAGCGCGCAAAGGGGTAAATGCTTTGCGCGCTTTGCGGCTTTGCGTGAATCTTAATTCCACGGGGAGCCCGGGTATCCCACAACTTCTTTATTTCATTGAAAGCAGTGGCGCAGGGAAATCCCGGCAACATCCTTTGCGTCCTTTGCGGCTTTGCGTGACCTAAAAAAGAAATCCACCCCTTCCGCATGCGATAAAAACCATTTAAATTGTGCATTCATTTTCCGGCTGTAATGAATCGAATCGACCGACTTTTAGGCATTATCACCCTTTTACAGGCCAAAAAGCACCGTACTGTGCCGCAGATCGCCCAACATTTCGGGATCAGCGAGCGAACGGTATTCCGCGATTTGCGGGCGATCGGCGAAATCGGCGTGCCCGTGGCGTTCGAGCCGGAAAAAGGCTACTCGGTGGGTGGCGGGTTTTTTCTGCCGCCTGTTTCGCTCACCGCCGAAGAAGCCAATGCCTTGTCGCTGGCCGAGCCGCTGGTGATTCGTTTTGCCGACAAATCGGTGCAGCAACACTACGGCAGCGCCTTGTCGAAGATCAGGATGGTACTGGGTCGTATGCAACAGGAGCGCCTCGACCATACGCGCCGGCAAACCGCCCATTTCATCCCCGATCACTACGCCCACCTCATGCCCTCGACCGATTATCTTGTACCCATCCAGAATGCCATTGCCGAATGCAGGATTGTGCGAATGGTCTATCTAAATCAACAGGAGGAAGAAAGTATCCGGGAGGTGGAACCCATCGGACTGACCTTTTATTCGCTCAACTGGCACCTGATCGCCTGGTGTCACCTGCGCGGGGAATACCGCGACTTCCGCACCTCGCGGATTCGGCAGTTGGTCGTCACGATGCAGCCATTTCGCAAAACCGATCATATCAGTCTGGAAGAATACCTGGACAGCCTTCGGTCGGAAATTTTCCATAAGCCCGACCACCCGCTGACATAGGGTTGTCAGTGATGGATTTTTCCTTTGCCGCATTATTCATTTTGACAACAAAAACGACTTTAA
The DNA here is from genome assembly GCA_020849825.1 of Saprospiraceae bacterium. Lineage (GTDB taxonomy): Bacteria > Bacteroidota > Bacteroidia > Chitinophagales > Saprospiraceae > M3007. The sequence continues at coordinate 11,141 of JADZFP010000509.1, read as the reverse complement.
AATGGCTTTTACGGCAAAAATTCAATGTACCATTCACGCCGCTGTGCCCAGGGTTTGGGCCGCCATCACCCGGCCGGAACAGGTGAAAAAATATTTTTTCGGCACCGATCTGGTCACCAGCTGGCAACCCGGCACACCGATTTTTTTCCGGGGCGAATGGGAGGGCAAACCCTATGAAGACAAAGGGCGGGTGCTGAAATTCGATCCGGAAAAAATGCTGGAGTACGATTACCGCAGTTCATGGTCCGACTTGCCCGACCTGCCTGAAAATTATCAGATTATCCGGTATGCCTTGAAAGCAAAGGGCAACAGCACCGTTTTTACCATTACACAGCGCAACATCGATACCCTGGAAAAAAAGATCCATTCGGTTCAAAACTGGACTGCCCTGATGAAAGAAATGAAAAAACTCCTGGAAACGAACCAACTCTGAACCATGCACACCACCAACTACTTCAATACCTTGATCGAAATTGCCGAAGATTGCCCGGTGGCAACTGCCGAAGAGCCGCCCATGAAAGGCGAGGACAAGACTGTGGCGCGCCTTCAGTTTGAAATGCTTCTGGAGCACCCCTACCGTTACAGCTCCGACGACGTCATTTTCGGGATTTTTGCCGCCAGAAACGGCTTGCAGGGCAGTTTGCAGACGGAGCGGGAGTTGTTTTTTTCAAAAGGACAAGCCTGCCTGCGCTCTTCTCCCTTGCCCAAACGCTACGGATGGGGCGTGCACCACAATGCCGAGGGGAAAGTGGCGATTTATCCCGTCGATTCGGAGGAATACCGCCGTCTGGCGACCGATACCGGGGTGAAAAAGGTAAAGGCGATGCGTTCCAGGCGATAATCAATTACCCGACCACCATACCAGAACGAAGGTGATCAGCGCCGGCAGCGCCTGCACGAAAAACACCTTCCGGCCAGCCGTGATGCCGCCGTAAATGCCGGCCACCGACACGCAGCCCAGGAAAAACAGGGCCACGTTGCGCGACCAGGCCGGGTCGCCGATCAGCAGGCTCCAGATCAGTCCGGCGGCCAAAAAGCCGTTGTAGAGCCCCTGGTTGGCGGCCATCACTTTCGTTGGGCCGAACAGCTCGTCGGGCATGGCGCCGCGAAAGGTCTTGCGGCCGAGGGTTTCCCAGGCGAACATTTCCATGTAAAGAATATAGAGATGCTCGAGGGCGATCAGGGCGATGAGGACTTGGCTGAGCACTTGCATAAACGGGTAGTTGTCGAAGAGAATATTCAGGTTGCCGCGCGGTAAACGGCGCAATTGAAGCAGCCGGGTTTGGCGTTGTGCACGTGAATGTAGGCAATTTTCCGGTTGGCAAACAGTTCGTGCAGGCGCGAAGCCAGTTCGACGCCTTCACATACAAGGGCCGACACCATCATGCCGCCTTCGTCGTAGCCACGGACCGACAGCAGCCGATGCAGCAGAAACGGCGGTATTTCATTCACGCCTGGCCGGGCGGTCGAGGCGTTTTTTCGCACGAAAACCGGTCCCGAAGCCTGATACGGCGACCCCGTATCGTGATGAAGGTAGTGGAGCAGCAACAATTCTTCGCCAGGCTCTGCATCGCTCAGACTGACGCGGCACGGGCAGCCCGGCTTTTTATCAGCCAATACCCGGCGGGCGCCCAGTTGAGCCAGTTCGGCGTCTGTTTTGGCAAAAAAATCTTCGAAAGCGCCGGCCGGCAGCGCTGAAATTTGAAAATCCGACATGGTAAAAGAAGGGTGATAAAGCGTCAGGAGATAGATGAAGTTGCCATTTCGCAACCCAGCAAGGCTTTTTTACGGGTGCTGCCCCAGTGGTACTGTCCTACCAGGCCCTCTTTCCGAATCACCCGATGGCAGGGAATGAGGTACGCGACCGGATTGTGCCCGATGGCAGTGCCTACTGCCCGTGCGGCGCCGGGCTGGCCGATGTTTTGCGCGATGTGCTGGTAGGTGCTGACGGCGCCGGCCGGTATTTTTAGCAACGCCTCCCACACTTTGAGTTGAAAATTGGTGCCCTGAACCAGTAAATGAACCTTTTGAGGGGCTTTTTGCCCAAAAATTTGTTCGACAGTGGGGGCGGTACCCGCGGGGTCGGACCAAAGGCGGGCTGCTTGCCAGCGATCGAGAAAACCGTCGAATTCCGCCTGTTTGTTCGTTTCATCGACAAACGACAGGGCACAAATGCCCCGCTCCGTCAAACCGATCAGGCATTCGCCGAAAGGCGTCGTATGGAACCCGTAGCGGATATCGAGGCCCTGGCCGCCGGTTTTAAACTCCCTGGGCGTCACGGCCTCGATGCTGACAAACAGATCGTACACCCTCGATTGTGTGGAATAGCCAACGGCTTCGGCCGCTTCGTTCAGGTTGTTCAGGTCGAAAATCCGGCTGCGCAGATGGTCGATACTGAGGTATTGCATAAATTTTTTGGGACTGACACCCGCCCATTCCGTAAAGATGCGCTGAAAATGGTGCGGCGAAAGATGCACTTGCCGGGCCACCTCGTCGAGCTCGGGTTGCTGCTGGAAATGGGCGTCGAGAAATTCGATGGCCCTGGCGACGCGCTGGTAATCGATGTTTTCGTTTTCCGACATGATCGACTTGAATTTTCAGCAAAATTCCGGGCCGGATCGCTGCCGGCCAACCCGATTCTTGCGGAGTTTACGGGGAGAAGTCGGCCCGGTCGAGCCGGTACACAAAAGTATCGTCGGCCCCGAAACGGCGCTCTTCCACAAAACGGAAGCCCATTCGCTCGTAAAACCGGTGCGCCCGGGTATTGGAAGCCAGCGGATCGATCAGCACGGCTTCGACAAGCGGGTTGGCAAAACAGCGTTCCAGCGCCAGCCGCATGATAACGGCGCCATAGCCTTTGCCGGTGTCGGCCGCTTCCCCGATCCAGATATCGATGGCGCGCAGATTGTCCGGCGTGTCGCCCCAATAGTGCGTTTCTTCCCGGGCCGGATCGATGATCTGGACGAAACCGATGGGCCGGCCGAGGTGTTCGGCGACGAGTTGCTCGCGCCAGTCGGGCCGGCGCAACAATTCGGTTTCCCATTCCCAGTCGTCGTTGGGGTCGGATTCGATCACGTGCGGCTGTTCGTCCCAGTGGCGGAGCAGTGCGAGATCGTCGATGGTGGCGTGTCGCAGCGTAATCATGTGCGGATATCCGGGTTGAACCAGGCCATGGGAATATCGGCTTCGAGCTGGCCGTCGGCGCCGAGAATGCGTTTTTCCAGCCGTCCTTCGATCACAAATCCCAGGCTTTGATAGAGTTTGATGGCTTTTTTGTTGGATTCACGGGTAATGAGTTCGACCCGCAGGGTGCCGGGGCGTTCGCGCCGTACGAGATCGAGCAGGGTCTGGAACATTTTTTTCCCGATACCCTGGCCCTGGAAGCCGGGCGAAACGACAACGGTCAATTCGCCGAGTACGTGGGCGAAGGCGCCCGGCTCAGGCGGATAACAGTGCAGTTCGCCGATCAAAGCGTTATTTTCGTCACAGCAAACAACCTGAAAACCGTTTTGCTGCGCCTTTTCGGTGAAATTTCGGACGTAGGCTTCCGTAATCTCCGATTCCCCGCGGGCAATGCCGCCGCCCTGTCGGGCAACGCTTCGGTACAAATCGGCGATGGCGTTCAGATCTTCGGGTTTTGCTTTTCGGACAACAAAGGGTATCATGCCTGTAAAGGTCTTTTGAAAAAACATGTTTATGAAAAATCTCGCTCTTTTGTTCCTGTTTCTGACCCTGGGGCTTTCCGCGCAAAAACAGGTCTGCTTTACCATCGACGACCTGCCCGTAGTGCCCTACCGGCATGCCGGAGAGGCATTTGAGGCAAAACTGACAAACAAGCTGCTGGGTCATCTGGTGGAGGAAAACATTCCGGCCACCGGTTTTGTCAACGAAGGAAAATTGTTCCCGAATGGTTCCGAACGGCTCGACACCGCGAGGTATAAACTTTTGCGCCGCTGGCTGGAAGCAGGGATGGACCTTGGCAACCACACCTACGGGCATCTCGACTATAACAATGTTTCCACGGGATTGTATTTCACCCACATCACACAAGGCGAACGCCTGACGCGGCCTCTGACCGGTGAATTCGGCAAATCGCTCCGTTATTTCCGGCATCCTTACCTGCATACGGGCCCGCGGCAGGGTAAAGCCGATTCCTTGCGGGCTTTTCTGCAGGAACGCAACTACCTGGAAGCCCCGGTCACGATTGATAATGAGGAGTACCTGTATGCATTTGCCTACGACAGCGCCATGGCGGCCCGCGATACGGCCCTGATGCGCACGATCGGGGAGGCCTATGTCGTATACATGGAACATTCGCTCCACTATTACGAACAGCAATCGCAGAAGCTGTTCGGCCGAAACATCCGCCATATCCTGCTCCTGCACGCCAATGCGCTGAATGCCGATTACCTCGACGAGCTGGCGGCCATGTACCGCCGAAACGGATATGACTTTATCACCCTCGATGAAGCCTTGCAGGACGAAGCGTATCAAACGGAAGTCACCGTTTTCGGCAGATGGGGCATCTCCTGGCTGCACCGTTGGGCTTTGTCGCGGGGGTTAAAAGGCGATTTTTTCGACGGGGAGCCGGAAACGCAGCAGTTTATCCGCGACTTGACGCGTTGAGGGGCCGTTGATTGATAAAACGGACCCGTTGATTGATAATATTTTTCCCGTACGCGCGGCGCCTGAATCTTTAAGCCGACACAATCAATCTGCCGTTATGCGTATGAAACCCGTTTTCTTTTTGCCCCTGTTTTTGTTGTTTTTTGCATGTGAGGAAGTCATTCAGCTCGACCTCGATTCGGCCGGCCCTCGCCTCGTGGCCGAGGCCAACCTGGATGCCACGCAGGGCGCCTGCACGCTGAAATTGACCCGAAGCGGCGATTTTTATCAAAACAACACGTTCGAAGCTGTCACCGGCGCGCAGGCTGTGCTGCGACTGGCGGGTGTTGAATACGCTTTCACGGAAGAAGAAAGCGGAGAATACCGCCTGACCGGCCTTGCACCGTCGCCCGGCGACACGGCAGTGCTGCGGTTTGTACTGGCCGACGGTCAGGCGGTCGAATCGAAACCGGCCCTGGTGCCGTCGCCTGTGCCGCTCGATACCTTGCTGATCGCTCCCAACGCCGCGGCAGGCGGCCCTGGCGGCGGTGCGGAACAGTACCTGCTTACGGCCGAGTGGCAGGACGAGGCGGGTAAGGAGAATTATTACCGTTTGAAAATAGATCGCAATGATGAACTCCTGTCGGAGCTCTACCTGCTGGCCGACGACCGCCTGGGCGACGGTGCGCGCATTTCCCGGCCGGTGATCCGGCAATCTTTCGGGCGCGGTGATGTTTTGCGGGTAAAACTGTTGTCGGTGAACCGCGATTATTACGACTATTTCACCGACCTGGCCACGGCCGGCGGGCGGGGCCTGGCAGCGCCGGCGCCTTACAATCCGAAAAGCAACTGGACGGCTGAAACCCTGGGTTATTTCGGCATTTGGCAGCAATCGGAATCGCTGGTTAAAGTGGAATAAATTCTTTGGTTGGTGAGAATGCCGGCAGGGGAGAAAGATTGTTGTGCGGGCATTTGCCGGACGAATGTTTTAAACTTGGCTTGAAAACCTATTTTCGCCCCCAGGTTTCAAGTCAACTTACCTATATGCGCCTCCTGTTACTGCTACTCGTTACTGCCCTTGCCTTTGCCGCCTGCTCCAAAAACCAAACACCACCCCGAATTCTTGTTTTTTCCAAAACCGAAGGCTACCGCCATTCCAGCATTCCGGCCGGTATTGCAGCGCTTCGCCAGCTGTGCCGCGACAACCAGATTATGATGGATACGACCGAGGATGCCGGCGATTTCAACGAACGAAACCTGCGCCAATACGCAGCGGTCGTATTCCTGAACACCACGGGCGACGTGCTCAACCCCGTGCAGGAAGCCGAGTTTGAACGCTACATACAGGCCGGCGGCGGTTACGTGGGCATCCATTCCGCAACCGATACGGAGTACGGCTGGAAATGGTACGGCCGACTGGCTGGTGCGTATTTCAACGGGCACCCGGCTATTCAGGAAGCGAAAATCGCGGTCAGAAACCACGAGCATCCCGCTACCCGGCATTTGAACGACGCCAGCTGGATGCGCCGCGACGAGTGGTACAATTTCAAGGAATTCAATCCCGCCGTGCAGGTGCTTCTTTCCATCGACGAAAGCAGCTACGAGGGCGGAACCATGTGCCAGCACGGCGAAGCCGACCCCTGTCATCCGCTGGCCTGGTGCCACGAGTACGACGGCGGACGCGCATTTTACACCGCCGGCGGCCATACTGAAGAATCATACACCGAGCCGGCCTTTTTACAACACTTGCTGGGCGGTATCCGCTATGCCATCGGCAAACAAAAACGGCTCGACTATACCCAATGTACCACCCGCGAAAACCCCGACCCGACCCGTTTTGTCAAAACCGTGCTGGCCAGCGACCTTACCGAGCCCATGGAGTTCGAGATGTTGCCCGATGGCCGAATCCTGTTTATCGAACGCCGGGGCGCGATTAAAATCCTCAACCCGGCCACGGGCCTGATTACCATTGTGACCAAGCTGCCCGTACATTCAGAAGAAGAAGACGGATTGCTGGGCCTGGCCCTCGACCCCCAGTACGAAACCAACCGCTGGATCTATCTCTATTATTCACCGGTCGGCAACAAGGCCGTGAATAATCTTTCCCGTTTTGTGTTTGCCGGCGACACGCTCGACCGGGCTTCCGAACGCCTCCTGCTCACCGTCGACGTGCAACGCGAAGAATGTTGCCACGCCGCCGGTTGCATCGAATTCGATGCGGAGGGCAATCTTTACCTCTCCACCGGCGACAATACCAACCCCTTCGCCTCGGAGGGTTTTTCGCCCTCCGACGAACGCCCCGGCCGCAGCGCGTGGGATGCCCAGCGCTCCTCAGGCAATACCATGGACCTGCGCGGCAAAATCCTGCGTATCCGGCCGCTGCCCGACGGGTCGTACGTGTGTCCGGAAGGGAATTTGTTTGCGAACGGGGGCGAGGCGCTCGGCCGCCCAGAAATCTACGTCATGGGCTGCCGAAATCCATTCCGTATTTCGCTCGACAAACGGCGCAAACTCCTGTTTTGGGGCGAAGTCGGCCCCGACGCCGGAGAACCCGACACTGCCCGTGGCCCGCAGGGGCACGACGAGGTAAACCGCGCCCGGGCGGCGGGTTTTTTCGGCTGGCCTTATTTCGTGGGCAACAACAAGCCGTACCGCGACCACGATTTTGCCACTGGAAAAAACGGACCGCTTTTCGACCCGCAACACCCCGTCAACAATTCGCCCAACAATACCGGCGCCCGCGAGCTGCCGCCCGCACAGCCGGCGCTGATCTGGTATCCGTACGGCAATTCCACTGAATTCCCCCTGCTGGGCAACGGCGGACGCAATGCCATGGCCGGCCCGGTGTTTTATGCCGACGAATACCCCTCCGACACCCGCCTGCCCGATTATTACGACGGCAAACTCATCACCTACGACTGGATGCGCGGCTGGATGATGGCCGTTACGCTCGACTCGTCGGGCAATTTCCGCCGGATGGAACCCTTCGCCGATTCGATCAAACTGAGCCGCCCGATGGATATGTTTATCGACAAAAACGGCTCGCTTTGGGTGCTTGAATACGGTACGCAATGGTTTTCCTCCAATCCCGACGCCCGCATCAGCCGAATCGATTACGTGCGCGGCAACCGCCCGCCGCGCCCGCAACTGGCGGTGGACAAAACCGCCGGCGCGGCACCCTTGACCGTTGTGTTTTCGGCCGCCAAAACCCGCGATTTCGACAACGATCACCTGCAATATACCCTCGACTTCGGCGACGAAACCGAACCTTTTCATTGGGAAGGCCGTATCGTGTCGCAGGCGGGTTTGACCAAAAAGAAAAAAGAAAAACACAACCCGCTCGACAGCATTGCCCATACCTACGCGACGCCCGGCACGTATGAAGTCGTGCTGCGTGTGCGCGACCCGAGGGGCGCATTTTCAACCGTAAAACAAAAGATCAGCGTCGGCAACGAGCCGCCCGAAGTCGTGTGGGATTTCGGCGGCAAAAACCGCAGTTTTTACCAGCCCGGTACGCTGCTCGACTACCGCCTGCTGGTCTCCGACCGCGAAGACGGCTCCCTGGCCAGCGGCGGCATCGTATCCGCATCGGTGGCCACCAGCATCGATTACCTCGAAACCGGTTTCGACATCACCGCCATCGCGCAGGGCCACCAGCAGGCCAAACAGGCCACCGAATACAGTCGCGGCAAACTACTGATCGAACGCTCCGACTGCCGCACCTGCCATGCCGAAGACCGCCAGATCAACGGGCCGTCGTTTCAGGCCGTTGCCGAGCGGTATCGAAAAGACGATTTTGCGGTGCGCAACCTCTCCAAAAAAGTTATCCAGGGCGGCGCCGGCAACTGGGGGCAGGTGGTCATGAGCGCACACCCGCAGGTCAGCGAGGAAGATGCCGGCGAAATGGTGCGCTGGATTCTTTCACTCGGCGGCCCGGCCAAAGTAAAACAATCGCTGCCTGTCAGCGGTCAGTATGCCCTGACCATTCCACCGCCGGCAAAAGGCAAAAAGCCCTCGCCCGGCACCTTTATTTTCCAGGCCAGCTACCGCGACCGGGGCAGCAGCTCCCAGGCCGCCCTCGAAAACGGCGAAACCCTCGCCCTGCGCCCCGCTTTTTTCCAGGCCGAATCGGCCGACTCGGTATCGAAAGGCGTGACGCGCTACCGGCCGTTTTCGGGCGATACGGTGGTGCTGAACGACCTGAAACACAACAGTTTTTTTGTGATCAAACGCGCCGACCTGGGTGGCTTGCACGCCGTGAGCGTGGGTGTCGCCACGGGCGACAAACGCTACGAATTCGGCGGTGGCCGCCTCGAATTGCGGCTCGACGGGCCCGGCGGGCCTCTGGCCGGTACCGTGCCGTTGCCCGGCGGCAAAACCGGCGAATCCTTGTCGGTTATCGAAGTGCAAATGCCGCTAACCCGGCCTGCCGACGGGCGTTTTCACGATCTTTATTTTGTATTGAAAAACGAAAACTTCCCTTCGCGCACAGTCGGCGCGGTGGATTGGGTGCGGTTTGAGATGCTCGACTAAGGGCAGGGTTTCCTGCAGATTTAGCAAGGGTACATGTTCAGAAGATAAATCGGAGCATAGATGTATAAAGGCCGCTCGCCCTTGCAACGGACGAGCGGCCTCTTGTTGTGGGAAGTTCTTTTCCAGGCGCCTCAATTGGTGATTTTGACCTTGAACCGACCGTACGAGAATTTGAGCCGGTCAGGGTTGAGCGGGTTTAATTTCGGGAAACCAGGCTCTAAAATGAACGAAACGGTAAAAAGGCCTTCCATTTCTTGGTTAAGCGTATCCAAACGCGAGACTTGAATATAGTTATCCATTGCCAGGGTATCCAGAATGTAATAATCTTCCAATACGTCACCATCTGCTGCAAGGGTAACATAATTCGCTCGGACAGCCTTGTTAGTTTCCATCTGATTTACTCGGTTAATAGGAAAAACACCTTCTGTAACAGGTATGAACGAAAATGAAATGGATTCTCTCCAGTAGCCATCATTCGAGTATGTATTTGCCTCAACGGCTAAATAATCCTGGCCAAAATGATGATACACCGCATGCGCCGACGCCCTCCAGTCCGTCAGACTTTTAATGGCCGACATTTCGCCATTGTCGGTACTTCCGGGCAGGTACACAGGGAACAGGTCGCCGGGCGGGGCATCGTCCTGACAGGCATGCAGTAAGAAAGCCATCAAGAGCAGGAGCAGGGTATTAATTACTTTTTGCATGGTTTGGTCAGGTGTTTAGTGAAGAATGGACAGGCGCAGGGTTTCCGTTCCGGAGGGATATTCTATTCTGACCGGGTAAACCCCTGCCGGGAGTTGGCCGATCTCGACTGTAAGGCTGTTTTCTCCGGCTTCAAAATATGCGCGGGTTTCAAAAACAAGATCACCGGCAATGGAGAACAAAGCGATACGAACCGGACCGGTTTGTTCTTGCTTAAAGACCACCTGTACAGATTCGGCGACCGGATTGGGTATCAGGCTGGCTTTCGCGCCCAACGTCAGCCCTCCTGTTTGAAAGGTATTCCTTTCCAGGCAGTCTTCGCAAAACTTGGTTTTAATGCGTCGCTTTGTACGAACCGTTAGCCCGTCAGATGAAGTCACCGTCAGTTGCAGCCAATAGGAATTGCAAGCCAGATTACCCAGGTTAATGCATTGCGAATTACCCAGATAGGTACCTCCGTTGGCCACTCCGCCAAATGGGTCGAACACAGAAAAAATTCCAGTAGTGTTCCAGTGCCAGGCATAAGTATAAGGCGGCTGGCCGGGGAGTCCGCTTTCGGGCATCAGAATATCGGCACAGTAAGTGGCCGGCGACTCGTTGCATGCTACTTAAGGGCCATCGATAAACGTAGTCAGTTCTTGTGTATCGAAGTAAGCGGCAACCTCGCAGCCATTGGTTCTGATGGTCGCCGCTACGTTGGCATCAAATGCATCGCCCGAAAATGCCCCGTTGAATACCACATCCGGGTTGGAATAATGGAGAATACGGACCAGGCCCTCATCGTCAAACATTCGCGCCATGATTGTTCTCCGGTCGTTTTGATCGGCATCGAAAAATCGGAAACCGTGTACACAACCCGGGTCATCGTTGGTACCGCCGCCCGGGCCACCATTAGCCGTTGTGTTATGTTGTGCTCCGAAAGTATGTGCCAATTCATGCGCAAACGTCCAGCGGGGCCCCCACATGGATGGCGCCTCTAGGATGCCATAAGCAAAATTGATGCCCGGGCCTACATTTGCGCGGCCGGCAAAACCGTTGTATCGTTCTCCAGTTAACATAAAAACCAGGTCGGCATTATATTGGCTCCTTAGGTTATTTATGTCAGGATTAACACCCATTTGGTTTAAATCAAACAATAAATTATCGCTATTCGTGCTAAATGGAAAATTAAAAGGAATTGGAATGATAATATTCCGAATTTGCTTATTCGACACATCGCTGTTCAAGAAGGCCGCGTTAACCGTTTGGGCGCCCAAGGCAAAGTCCAAATCCGGCCAGTTGGTCTGGTTGTGGATGGAATT